>DASZFH010000253.1:0-4455 GCA_035939985.1 Candidatus Dormiibacterota bacterium | reverse complement strand
GGCAGCCTGTTGGAAGGGGTAGTAACCAAGACCAAGAAATACGGTGCCTTCCTGGAGATCGTTCCCGGTATCGAAGGCCTCCTCCACATCTCGGAGCTTTCCTGGGATCGGGTCGAGAAGACCGAAGATGTTGTCAAAGTTGGGGACCAGGTACAGGCCAAGGTGATCGGGATCGATTCTGCCCGCCACCGAATTTCCCTGAGCCTGAAGCAGCTTACCGTCCCCGCCGAGCCCCTCGAGGTTTAGTAGCCGCTCCTAGGTTCCTCCGGACTTAGAGCCTGTGTTCAGGCTCTCGATCTTCTCTCGTGCAATCTCTAAGTAGGGGTCCAGTTCCAGGGCATGTCGGTAGCTGTCCCTGGAACTGGATATCTCTCCGAGTTGGGCTTGCGCGTCGCCGAGGGCGACCAAGGCATAGGGATCGTATTCCCCCAATTGCTCAGCGCGAGCAAGCTCAGTGACCCCATCTTTGAGGTTTCCGTTGGCGACCAATTGGCGGCCCAAGTCGAGATGGTACTGGGCTTGGAGGGGGTCAAATTGGATGGCTTGCCCGGGGTTGTCGTTGGCCGCCGAGTAATCCGCGGCGATGGGTGCGAGACCAAATGCGATCGCGGCCAAACCCAGGCCCATCCCGGCAATCGACTGGACAGTCGGAGGTATTCGCCAGAGGTTGTGTCGGTTCGGCACTCCAGACCAGGCGGTGCCCGCCAGCAGCCAGCAGGCCGCGGTCGCCGGAGCCCAGTCGAAATTGACCGCGACTGAAGCCGCGAATGCGAGCAGAGCCGCTAGCACAGCGGTGGCTGGGTCCAGTTGGTGGCTGTCGTCGTTTGCGCTAACCGGGTTCCGGACCCTCGCTGCCAGGCCGGCCCAGAGTAGCCCCCAGAACGCGACCAACGCGATAAGGCCCAGCCATCCTTGGGTCACGACCAGATCCAGAGGCAGGCTATGCACCCGATCGAATACGGTTCCACCCTCCCAGTCGCCGCTGACATATCGGCCCCAGACAAGCCCGAAGGTGTCCTCCCCCCACCCGGTTATTGGGCGGGCCGCGATGGCGTGAAAGCTGTCGGCCCAGAGGTGTAACCGGCTCGACCCGGTATCGGAGTTGAGAGATCGCAGCGGGCTGATGAGGAGCACGACGGCAGCGATCGCGGCCGTCGCGATGGTTAAAAGTCCCGCCAGAGTGGCCGCCCATTTCAAGGACAGTCGAGATCTGCGGACTCCTGAGAGCGCAAGCAGGGCGGCCACCCCCAAGACCCCACCCAGCCAACCGCTACGTGAATCGGAAGCGAGCAAGCCGCCTGAGGTGGCGGCGAGACAAGTGATCCAGAGGAGTGACGCCCAGCGATCTCTCCATGACGAGACCAGCAGCCATATCGTGAGCGGGAGTCCCATTGCCAGCAGGGATCCGAGGAGGCCCGGCTGGCCGAGTTCTCCATCCGGCCGCAGCAGGGTGTGGGCGTGAGCCTGGAGCAGCGCCTTGAAGCCAGCGATCCCACAGCCAACCGCGAAACATTCAATCACTCGGCGACGTTCCCGATCAGAGCCGAGTAAGCGCGATGTTCCCCAGAACAGGCCCACATAGCCCACCCGTACGGGCAAGCTCTCGTACCGTGCGTAGGCTCCTGCCAGGCTGAGGGCGGGTGCTGTCGACGCCACGGCGGCCAGCACCGCAGCCACCAGAACTGCCGCGGCCGGGACTCTCAGTGCTCCCAGCCCACCACCTCGGACGCGGTGGGACGACAAGGCGAGGGCGCAGACCAGGCAAGCTCCGACCACCGCCAACGTTGTTCTTGGAAGGACGAAGGAATCGTTCAGAAACGGAAGGAAAAATACCGGCAGGAGGCCCGCGATCAAAGCTGGCACCGACAACTGGCTCTCGATGAACGTGAAAAGTCGACTCACGTTGAAATTAGGAGAAGGTGTCGGGCGTTATATTTAGATGGATCGCCCAAGTACCCAAAAAAGGTTGAGGAGGTGCTGGCCCCGGCAGCAGCAACGGCGAGTCCAGGAGGAGTTCCACCGTGTCTTCTATGTATCCATTTGAGCGCTTCACCGAGCGGGCCAAGAAAGTTCTGACCCTGGCCCAGGAGGAAGCCGAGCGGTCGCATCACAGCTACATCGGAACAGAGCACTTGCTTTTGGGTCTGCTTCGTGAGGGCGAAGGCTTGGCGGCCAAGGTCATGAGCAATCTTGGCGTCGAGATCGGCAAGGTCCGCCAAACCATCGAGTCGGTGCTCGGCCGCAACGAACGGATCATCATCCAGCAGATCATTCCCACCTCTCGGGTCAAGAAAGTGATCGAGATCTCGTTCGAGGAAGCCCGGCGTATGGGTCACAACTACGTCGGCACCGAGCACCTCCTGCTCGGCTTGTTGATTGAAGGCGAGGGCATTGCCGCGCACGTGCTTGAAGATCTTGGCGCCAGCCTGGAAAAGGTTCGCTCCGAGATCGAGCGTCTGCTTCACGACAACACAGCGGAAGAGAGTGAACCGACACCCAAGAAGCCCTCGAAGACTCCGCTGCTCGACCAGTTCGGCCGCGACCTGACTGAACTCGCCCGCCGCAATTCTCTCGATCCGGTCATAGGCCGGGAGACAGAGATCGAGCGGGTCATCCAGATCCTGAGCCGCCGCACCAAGAACAATCCGGCCTTGATCGGCGAGCCTGGTGTGGGCAAGACGGCCATCGCGGAAGGTCTGGCGCAAGCGATCATCCTCGGCAATATTCCTGAATCCCTGTTCAACAAGCGGGTTCTAACCCTCGATATGGGTGCTCTGGTGGCAGGCACCAAGTATCGCGGTGAATTCGAAGAGAGGCTCAAGAAGATCCTGGACGAGATCCGCTCCAGCCGCGAGGTCGTCCTATTCATCGACGAGTTGCACACGCTGGTCGGCGCGGGCGCTGCCGAGGGTGCGATTGATGCCGCCAACATTCTCAAACCCGCCTTGGCTCGGGGAGAGATCCAATGTATCGGTGCAACCACTCTCAACGAGTATCGAAAATATATCGAGAAGGACGCGGCCCTGGAGCGCCGGTTTCAGCCCGTATTCGTGGACCAGCCGAGCTTGACCGAAACGGTTGACATTCTTCACGGGGTCAAGTCGCTCTATGAGAAGCATCACCGAGTCACGATCTCCGATGCCGCGGTCAAGGCAGCGGTCATTCTCAGCGACCGCTACGTCGCCGACCGGGCTCTGCCGGACAAGGCCATCGATCTCATCGACGAGGCGTCAGCACGCGTTCGGATGCGGCTCACCACCACTCCTGAGGATCTCAAAGAGATGCAGAAGGAGATCAAGAAGTTGCAGGGCGAGAAGGAGCAGGCGATCAGCGACCAGGATTATGAGGCGGCAGCCGCCTTTCGCGAGAAGGAAAAGAAGCAGAAGGAGAAGTACGCCAACAAGGAGATGGCTTGGAGGGACAAGCTGGGCGACATCGTGCCGGAAGTTGGCGAAGAGGATATTGCTCACATCGTCGCCGCCTGGACAGGTGTCCCGGTTTCCCGCCTGGTCGAGGAGGAGACCTCCCGGCTCCTGCGCATGGAGGAGGAACTGCATAAGCGGGTGATCGGGCAGGACGACGCGATCGTGACCGTCTCCCAATCAGTTCGCCGAGCGCGGGCCGGCCTCAAGGATCCTCGACGCCCAATCGGTTCATTCATCTTTCTGGGCCCCACCGGGGTCGGCAAGACCGAACTGGCGCGGGCGCTGGCCCAGTTCCTGTTCGATTCGGAGGATGCCCTCGTCCGCTTGGATATGTCGGAATTCATGGAGCGGCACTCGACGGCGCGCCTGGTTGGTTCCCCTCCCGGGTACGTTGGTTATGACGAGGGTGGACAGTTGACTGAGTCGATTCGTCGGCGCCCGTACTCGGTAATACTCCTCGATGAGATCGAGAAGGCTCATCCCGAGGTGTTCAACATGCTCCTGCAAATTCTCGAGGACGGACGGCTCAGCGATGCCAAGGGAAAGACTGTCAACTTTGCCAATACGATCATCATCATGACCTCCAATCTGGGGGTCCGGGATCTGAGTCAGGCCCAAGGTTCCCTTGGTTTCCAGCCGGCCTTGGCCACTGAGGATCAGGAGACCGAAAGGCGTCACAAAGCGATGAAGAGTCGCATTGACGACGAGCTGAAGCGGATGTTCCGCCCCGAATTCCTCAACCGCATCGATGCGGTGGTTACCTTCAAGAGCCTGACTACCGAGCAAGTCCGCTACATCGTTGATCTCATGCTCTCTCGTCTCCAAAAGCATTTGACCGAGCAGAACGTGACTCTTGAGGTTTCCACGGCAGCCAAGGATCTGCTGGCCAAGGAAGGCTTTGATCGGACCTACGGAGCTCGGCCCCTGCGGCGAACGATTACCAGCCGGATCGAAGATCCGCTCTCGGAGCAGTTGCTGCGGGGGACATTCTCCCGCGGAGATACGATGCTCATCGATGCCGGGCCGGACG
>DASZFH010000252.1:0-6980 GCA_035939985.1 Candidatus Dormiibacterota bacterium | reverse complement strand
GTCAGGGGGCGGCTCTGGAGGCTGGCTACAGCCAGGTCTATGCTCAGGCTCAGAAGACTCGGACCCCCGGCACGGCAGCTCGCACCTTCGTCACCGGAATTGATGACGACCGGATCTTCACGGCCGCTCTGGCCGGAGCCTTCGACCACTGGGAGGAATGGTATTGACCTCGATTGGGCCCGAAACGCCTCCACCACATAGCTCGCGGCGGCGCCTCCTCAACAACCTGATCGTTCTCTCCGGCGGGCAGGTTGTCACCTGGGGGCTGGCCATCGTTTGGGCGATTTTCGTGCCAGCTCGGCTGGGAGCGGCCGGAATGGGAGTGTTCGGTGTCGCAACAGCCGTGAGCGGCCTCCTCATCGCCATATTCGGGATGGGGGTGGCCACCATGATCACCAAGGAAGTGGCAGGAGATCATCGACGGGCACCCCGCCTGATCGGGGCTTCGATGTACCTGAGGCTTATCTCGATTCCGCTGTGCTTTGCAACCGTCGTGGTCTACACCCGGCTCATCAATGCAGATCGCCAGACCGGCACCATGATCTGGCTTCTGACCGGGGCGACCACCCTGCAGTTGCTGTCGGGGCCTCTCTTCGCGGTCGCCCAAGGGCTGGAACACATGAAATATCAGACCTCCAGCGACGTCGTCATCAAGGCGGGCCTGACTCTCGGTGGAGTAGCTCTGGTCATGGCGGGGTTCGGCGTCATCTCGATAGGCGTCGCGACTCTGGTCGCCACCGCCAGCGGGACCTTGCTGGTTGTGATTTGGGGCCGTCGCCACTTCACTATCGACTGGACGTTCGATTGGGGGGAGATCCGCCACCTGAGTTTTGGTAGTGCGCCCTATTGGACCACCGGGTTGGTACTGACCTTCTATTTATGGATCGACCTCCTGATCCTCGAACGACTCGCCCCGATCGAAGTCGTGGGCTACTACACAGTTCCAACGCGGTTGTTTGGGACCATGGTGGTGGTTCCCGGCATACTCACGGTCGCTCTCTTCCCCCGCCTATCTCGCGCATTCAAGGAAGGCGCGAGACACCTCGCGGCTGAAATCAAGCCCGTCATGGAGCTCTCTTTAGCGGTCACCCTGCCGATCGCGGTTGGGACGGCATTGGTGGCATCGGAGGTCCTTCGCGTTCTCTATGGGTTCACGTTTCTACCGGCCGCCCCCGTGCTCGCGATTCTCGGCCTGTGTCTCCCGGCGACAGTCCTCAACATGTTTGCCAACCAGGTTCTGGTGGCCTCCGACCGCCAGCTGGTGTGGACCAAGGTGATGGTGGTTGCGGCGGTCTTGAATCCAGTGCTGAATCTGGTTTTGGTCAGATGGACCCAGGCCCACTGGCACAACGGCGCGATCGGAGCCGCGCTTGCGCTGCTGGCGACAGAAACGTTGGTCGCGGGGGCCGCGCTGGTCTTGATGCCCAAGGTGCTTGACCGATCCTCAGCAGGACGCTTGATCAGAGCAGCTGCCACGTCGGCGGGCATGGGCTTGACTATTTGGGGGGTATCGAGGGCGGGCGGCCTACTCTTCCAGATTCCGGCCGCTATGGTCGTATTCGCCACCCTGGCGGTCCTTTTCCGAGTCGTCTCGCGGGACGAGCTCCACGGCCTGCGTACGATTGCCAGTCGGCTTGCTCGCAAATCGCCCAACGCCGTTTAGCACCGCCGGTGGCATCCCCGCGACAAGTGCCCCTGAGACATACCAATCGGCTGCCAATACAATCCTCCTGACTTGGTTATCAGAGCATCTGGTCAACTCGTACCCGGCCTGGTCTCGATCGTGGTTCCGACGCATGATCGGCCGGACACTTTGGCCGCAGCATTGGCAAGCATTCGGGCTCTGGAAGGGCCTGACCTGACTCTTGAGATCCTCGTCGCTGACAATTCTCGAACTGGTTCGGGGCAACAGGTAGCTGCTGAGCATGGAGCTCGCTGGATCGCGACAGAGTCCTCCGGAGCGTCAGGGTCTCGCAATGCGGGGATGGGCGCCGCCACGGGCGAGTTCCTTGCCTTTCTCGACGATGACGACCTCTACCTGCCGGGGACCTTACGCCCTCAGCTGGCCCTGCTCAGGACCCGCACCGACCTGGACGCGGTAGTTGGTCAGGTCCAGTTGGCGAAGATGGACGCAACTCGATACGGAAATCCCTATCCATCCTCCCTGCCCGACGATGTTTTCCCGAGCTTTCTTCGCCAGTATCCGCAGATCGGAGCCACCATGGTCAGAACGGCGGTCCGAGAGAGCGTTGGCTTGTTCGACACGACGCTGGTCGGTGGCCAGGATTGGGACTGGCAGCTGAGACTGGCCACCAAACACCGGGTAGGTTTTGTTGCGGTACCCGCCGTCCTCTTCCGGCAGCGAGAGGTTGGCGATCGTGACGACCTTTGGTGGATAAGGCTCAGGTTCATGCGTCGAGTCTTCTGGAAGAACGCACGGGCGGCCGGCTGGCGCCGTGCCGGCGGTCTCGGGGTGTTCCTTATCATTCTCCGTCACCGAGGCGAATTTGCGGATTACTTCATGCGCTCGGCCATCCAAGCCGGTCAAGGCCAAGCGGCCCGGTTGGCTCTTTGGCGCGCGGCCCGCTCCTCCTGGCTCCACGTTCTGTTCCGGCTCTGCCACGATCCGAGGCTCCGCCAGGCGATGTGGGGTTCGCTCGGGGGATCGAACCCGCCGCCCGAACCGATGCCGAAATCGAATTCGCATACCCGTGACCCAAGATGAGTGAAAAGCGCCTCAAGCAAGGGAGCCACCTCGACCCAGGTGACCCAACGGTCGAAATCCCCGACCCGCTGAACTGGTCGCAGGGTAGGAGGGAGGCGTTCTCCAGCCCCGCGATGGAGACCTTCCGATCCGTGCTTCGGCTTGAGGGCCACGGGGACATCCGTTCGGCAATCGTCGACGATCTCGCCACCTACCACCACCTGTCGATCGAGGATACGGTCCGCCGAGCCGTTAACTGGGAGAGCTGGAGCGTCGAAGAATGGCAGACCGAACGTCGTGATACCGAGCAGGGGCTGGTGAGGTTTTACCAGGAGACACAGAGCTGGGCCTTCGATCTGCTCTGGTATGCCTACCTCCAGGCGGAGGGCTTCCACTACCCGGTCAGCGTTGCCATCGCCGTCTGCCTTGGGATGGATGGGGGCGCAAGCGGCCTGACTCACCTCGATTTCGGATCAGGAGCCGGTGTGACCGCCCAGTTCTTCGGGGCTTTGGGGTGCGAGTCGACCATGGCTGACATCTCCACCTCGCTATTGGCTTTCTCACGGTTTCGGCTTGAACGCCGAGGCATCGCCGGAACCAAGTTCATCGATCTCAACCAAGAGCCGCTCCCGACCGCAGCCTTCGATGTGATCACCGCGATTGACACTCTGGCTCACGTCCCTGACCTCAAGAGCGCAGCCGCCAATCTTCACCGCGCCCTCAAGCCCGGGGGAATGCTCTTCGCCAATTTCGACGTCCGTCCGCCATCCGCGGAGAATGCTTGGCACCTGTACGACGACGACCTGCCCTTACGCTGGATCCTCCATCGCACCGGATTCGAACAGGTGACATCCCTCGATGGATTCTCGATCCAATACCGGCGTGTTCCCCCCCGCGGACTAGCCCACCTTATCCGGGGCCTCCGAGACCTGGTTTTGCTGAGAAGCCCCCTGCGCCGTGCCTATCGCTGGGCCGCCCACCACCTTCGCCACGCATGAGCCCACTCATATCCGGTCCCCCCAAAGCACTCATGTTGGTCGTCCAGTCAACCTCCCCCGGGGGAATGGAAACCCACTGCGTAGACCTGGCGCGGGAGTTCTGGAAGCGAGGCACCAAGGTATCCGCGGTCGTCCCCGAGCCCAGTGAATTCGACGCGCTTGCGGCCCGCTTCGAGGCTGCCGGCGCGGCGGTGATCCGGCTCAACACCACCGCCTGGGGAGAGGGTCGCGCCGAGCAGCTGAAACGGTTGCCTCGCCTGCTGTCGCTGATCCGCCAAGTCAAACCGGACGTGATCCATCTCCACACGGGCGGTGCCACCGGAGGCTTGATCGTGATCCTGGCCGCTCGGCTCGGATCGCGAGCGACCGTGGTTGTGACCGAGCACGACGTGCCAGCCGAAAGGCCGGCCGGCAGAGACAGGTTGGCCCGCTCAGCAATGGATCGGCTCCAGCACGGGCTGGTTGCGGTTTCCCGCCGCAACGCCGGGATTCGAATCGAACGCCTTGGTGTCGGCCGCCGCCCAATCGCAGTGATCTTGAACGGGGTCCCAATACCCCCCGATTCAGCCACTGAGCGAGGTAGCAACCGTAGCCGGGTTCGGCGGGAACTGGGCCTGGCCCCGGATTCGATGGTCATCGGTAGCCTGGTCCGGCTGGCGCCGGGAAAAGGGCTCAACGACCTGGTTCATGCTTTTGCGCTGGTCCGGCAGAGCGTGCCCTCGGAACTGCTCCTGGTCGGGGAGGGGCCATCACGGCAGGAACTGACCGACCTGGCCGCGACCTTGGGCGTCTCCGATCATGTCCATATGCCCGGCAGCCAGACGGATACGTGTGCCTTCCTCAACGCGATGGACATATTCGCGCTTGCGGTTCCGGCCGGGTCGATGTCGATCGCCCTGCTCGAAGCCATGGCTCAGGGGCTGCCGCCGGTAATCACCTTCTGTGGTCCGGAGGAGGCCGTCGTCCCGGAAGTCACGGGGCTGTGCGCCCCCCCCAATAACCCGGAGGGGCTAGGCGAAGTGCTGATCCGCCTTGCCGGAGACCAAACGTTGCGGGAAGGGCTGGGCACCGCAGCGGCAGGGTATATCCGTTCTTCGTTTTCCGTGGGACGAGTGGCGGATGACCTGGAAGAGGTCTATCGAAGTTGCCGTCAGGGCCTCATCCCACCTCGACTCCTGGCCACATCCCCGGAGAGCCCCCTCTAATTGGGGTAATAATCAACTGGCCACCACGATTTGATCGTGAGACTATGCGTTAATGGCCGAGCCCGACAATCTTCTAGAGGCGATTAGGTTCTTTTCGGACCCTGATTTGGCGCTCGGCTTCGTCGTGAAGATGCGCTGGAGTTAAGCGATGGTAGGAAAGCGCCTCACCTCTGACGATCTGACCGGGAAGCCTCCCGCAACGACGTCTAGCCCAGCCTAGGGCTCCTTGGAAGCCGCGCCAAGGCCGAGGCAAGCAAGGTCTATAGTTTGGTATCGGTGAACCTTCCGAATCCGCCCACTGTTTCCCCTGACGGAAGGTTCTATTGGGACGGGGAGAAATGGATGCCAATAAACGGCAACTCCCAGACGGGTGTTGCCGGATCATCGACAACCCATGAGTACTCCAAGGTATCGGCTGGCGTGATTCTCGCCGGGGTCGCGTTGGCCGGGATTGGAACATTCCTGCCTTGGATCACGCTAACCACACAATTCTCCTTTGGACCGACCGTAACGAACCTCACTGGAATTGACGGGGACGGGAAGTTCGTTCTTGTTTTCGGAATCGTGGCAGGACTCTTGGGAGTCATTGGCTTGAATCGCCCCTTGGGAGGAAAAAGGTCGATTGCCATCCTCCTTCTGGCCCTGCCAGGGATGGCGGTCATCCTGAACGAGCCAGCCTAGCCGATTCCCCCCTACGGTGTTTTCCTCGACGACGGGATCTCAATGGTCGTAGGTAAGCACCTGCCGGTGCGGCAGATCGTGACGTCCCGCCAGGTGAGGGATGCTCACTTGATCGCAATCGCCCGCCATCATGGAGCAATTCTCGCGACCTTCGACCGCGGCGCGGTGGCTCTGGCGGGCGGCGTCGATGCGGTCCTAGTCCCAACCCAGTAGAAGCAATCCGAGGCCGGTTACACCTCCGATCTGGAGACGAATCGGCATAAGTTGTGCCACGCCTCCTGTGTTGGCAAGTTCTCAAATATGCGACTGAGCGAGCGCAGGATGATCCCGAACTCGCTGTGATCGACCCGGACCAGGATGATGCAACCTGCATGCTCACGCATCTCCTCACCGCGTTCGCGGACGATGGCCGGAAAGTCGCGCACGTTACACGTGATCAGAACCCGCTCGTCTGATGCCGCATGCTGCAGGAGTGAGCGGTCGTCGAGCCGGGCCAGATGGGGGTCCTCATTGGCGGCCACCACGTCGTGCCCTTCAGCCAGCAGCCGTGTGGCCAAACCCGTCCCGATAGATTGACGTCGAGGAGCAGGCTCAGGCGTCTATGACCATGGCGCCGATGAAAGGATATTCCTGCTGGAGCTGAAGGAGAGATCTTCGATCGAGAGTGATCGCGCTGTTGATCTCATCTTGGAACTCTCGACAGTATGCCTCGGCAAGTTCGATCTCAGGCGTCGATATTTCGGTCTCCTCAGCCATCCTCTCGACGCTGCCAGCGAAGTCCTGGAGGGCCCGAATGATCTCCCACACGTCCAGGCCCGTCCCGATTGCCCACGCACGTCGATCCCAATCCGGCCCTCGGAAAGCGATTCCGGGGTACCGGCGACAGCGATCCGCCTCATCAGCCAAATTTTCCAAAACGGCGGCCTTGCTCCTCTTGCTGCGCTCCGCCAGAGCAGAGATCCGGGCATCGAGCTGAGGGGAAAGCCTGAGGCTGAAAGGCGTCGACCTTGCCATTGGTAGGCGATGGTAGCACAGCCCACTACCTCACCTCACGCCCCCCCAAGGCCTTCGAACGTCGACTCACCGGCCCAAAAGCTGCGTATCAGCGCCAGCGCTCGCGAGTTGGTGCTCCAAGCCTGTAAACGCATCAATAACCTCGTGGGCCTCGAAGGCCCGGTTGCGCCTGCCCAGGGTGATCTGACGCAAAATCCCGGCTTCTACAAGACGACCGATCGCCTCACTGGCGGGCTTGAAAGTCCGGCCGATCAGCATTGCAGCGCTCTCGACAGTCATCACGGGGGCACCTGGCAGGCGGCGCAGAAGAGTGTCGGTCGCGGAGCCCACTCGTACACGGCCGACCCGAGTTCGCCAGCTTCCCTCCAACCTCGCTAC
>DASZFH010000251.1:0-3114 GCA_035939985.1 Candidatus Dormiibacterota bacterium | reverse complement strand
TTCGATGAGAGTTGGTTGGAGTTCGTGGGGCCAGACTCGCAACCGGAGCAGACGGCTCAGGAGTGAAAAAGAGGCAGACCTGGAAAAGGTCTGCCTCGTTCGGTCAAATCAGAAGACTATGACTTCCCTGCGCCGCTGGCTCGAGCGGTCTTGGAAAGAGTCTTGGTTGGCGCCGCCGCCGCGGCCTTGGCGTTCTTGTCGGCTCGCTTTTCCTTAAGGCTTTTGGCGGGTGCCTTCTTGTTCTTGCCCAAACTGCAACCTCCGAATATGGGACTGGTGGGGCGATCGGCCTCGGGCCGTCTCTGCAGCAGATTGTAGTCCCAAGGCGAGATCCCGAGGCGCCGTTCCGACTGCGATTTGAGCTTCAGCTCTTGTCTCCGGGTTTAGACTGGTCTAAACTGGCCTCTAGTCATGCCACACAATCGTGCGATGGACCTGCCGGCGCGTTCAGCCGGAGGCCCGTCCCTGACCCGAGCTCAAGAAGATCACCTCAAGGCCCTGTACAACCTCCATGGCGACACCAGGCCGGTGCTAACTGGCGAGCTGGCCCAACGCCTAGGCATCTCGGCCGCTTCGGTGAGCGATATGGTCGCACGCCTGTCTGACCTCGGGCTGGTCAGACATGACCGATATCGAGGGCAGATCCTGACCGGTGCGGGTCAGGGGAGAGCGCTGGAATTGGTCCGCCATCATCGCCTCCTGGAGATATTTCTGGTTCAGGTTCTTGGGTACACGTGGGACGAGGTTCACGAGGAAGCCGAGTTACTTGAACATGTCATGTCGGAGCGCATGGAAGATCGAATCTTTGAGCTCTTGGGCCGGCCAGAACTCGATCCCCACGGCCATGCCATTCCGAGTCGGGAAGGCACGCTTCGGGTCGTCAACCAGCGTGCCTTGAGCGACTGCCAGGGCGGGGAGGAGGTTGTCGTCGCCGAGGTTTCGGATGAGGATCCTGACCTCCTTCGAGAATTGGATCGCAGGGGCCTGATTCCAGGAGCAAGGTTGAGCGTGATCGGTGGCACGAAGTACGAGAGTCCCATTGAGGCCGAGTTGAACGAGCAGAGGGTGAGCGTTCCGCTCGGCCTAGCCCGGACCATCCTGGTCCGGGAGCCAACGGATTGACGGTGGCCGGCGGCGAGGGGTTGCTGACCCCCGAGGATCTTCGACGGTCGTCAGACCGGCAGAGAGTCGTTGATGCGCGGCGCGGCGGTCGCCATTGGCAGCTGCTGGCAATGTTGTTGGGTCCAGGAATCCTGGTCATGCTGGGGGAGAACGACGGTCCCAGCATGCTGGCCTACGCGGCGGCGGGCGCAACTTACGGGATTGGATTTTTCATCCCCTTTATCCTGGTGACCTTCGGGACGGCGATCGTTGTCCAGGAGATGTCGGTTCGGGTAGGTGCCGTGACCCACCGGGGATATGGGCAGCTGATCTTTCAGAGGTTCGGCAAGGCCTGGGGTTGGTTGTCCGCCGGTGATCTGGTGGTGACCAATCTGGTCACCTTGATCACTGAGCTGATTGCGATCAGGGTGGGAATGGGGTTCTTCGGTATTTCGCCTGTCATCTCTGTGATCGCGGGGGTGGCCCTAGTGGGGATCAGCATGGCGGGAGGGCGTTACCGGCGGTGGGAGCGGGTCGCACTGGTGCTGGCCAGCTTCAACCTGCTCTTTGTGGCCGCGGCTCTGCTGAGTCACCCCGATACCAAGGCTGTGGTCACCTCTCTCGTGTTGTGGCGGCCTCTGCCAGGAGGCTCGCTGGAGGTCTTTCTCCTTCTGATTGCATCCACCATTGGCGCGACCGTAACCCCCTGGATGGTCTTCTTCCAACAGAGCGCCGTGGCCGACAAAGGGGTGACCCCGCGCGATCTGGGTCAGAGCCGTGCAGATACGGTCATCGGCGGGGTTCTGGCGGCTTTTGCCGGTATCGGCGCGTTGGTCGTGGCTGCCGTTCTTTTCTCCCACCACGTCGATGCGAGCCAATTTCAAGGTGGTGCTGGCTTCGCCCAGGCATTGCGGCCGTACATCGGTCAATGGGGTGCAGCCATCTTCTCCCTGGGCTTGGTCGAAGCTGGAGCATTGGCCATGGTCACGATCTCCGCCAGTACCGCCTATGCCATGGGCGAGGCTCTGGGGCGTCCGGCAAGCTTTAACCGCAAGGTGGGGGAGGCGCCGTGGTTCTACGCCACCAACCTTGGGATAGCTGTTGTCGCCGCCGGGGTGGTCCTCATTCCGGGAGCGCCGCTCCTCTCCATCTCGCTCAACGCGAACATCCTGGCGGTGGTTCTGATGCCGGTGGTTCTGGTTTTTATGCTGATGCTCGCCAATGATCGGGAGCTGATGGGCCCACGGGTCAATCCGGCCTGGCTCAACCTATTGGGGGGAGGCATCGCAGTACTGATCGCCCTCTCGGGCACCTCCTACGCCCTTATCGCGGCCTACAACGCCCTGACGGGCCGAACGGGAGGCTGAACGTGGCGGATCACGACCAACACCGATTTCTCGGCGAGCCGGACGAAGATCTTGTCGCCGCCTTGGAGCCGGATCAGTTGGTGGTAGCCACTCATCAAGCTTTCCCGCGACGTTTGCTCTCCCGTCGGGTGCAGCTTGCCCTCTGGATCCTGCGGATATTCACCCTGTTAGTCGCGGCAGCCGTGGTTTACGCATTCGTAGTGGGGCTGTTAAGGCACTGAGACGTCGCTTTGGGGGGTCTCCATGCGCCTCATCAAGCTAGCGATAATGACTGTTATCAGCACCATAGGTCAGGCTGGAGAGACGACCGGTAGCCCTCGGGCAATCGCCCCTTCGGCCAAACGTCGGTCGTAGCAGACGAAGGCTCCAAGTTCGGGGCCGAGTGACATGGCAGCAGCCAGGTGAACCGCGTCCAGCGAACGGAGGTCGCGGGGCTCCAGGTCGCCGGCATGATCCAGGAGCGGCTCTTCAAGTCGGATTAGGTGTACGGTCCCGAGCAGCCGTCGGGCTGGTCCGACCTTGAGATCGTGTCCTGACCGCCTCAGCGCTCGGATGGTTTCAGTACGTAGCAGGCTTGCGGCAGCCCGGTCGGGCCAGTTGCTGAGGAAACGACCCAGGGCGTCTGACTCCTCCTCTCGAACGATCA
>DASZFH010000250.1:0-2412 GCA_035939985.1 Candidatus Dormiibacterota bacterium | reverse complement strand
AAGCCCGGGGATTGCGGGCATCTGGATAGACCGCGGCCAGGGTGGCCTCGCCCACCGCCAGATGGTCTGGATGTGAAGACCCGATCGGGATGCCAAAAGCCCGGGTGGGGTTATGGGTCAGGACCAAGTCAGGACGCCAGCGCCGAATCTCTTCTACGATCGCCCTGCGCAGAGCCAGATCTGGAGTCAGACGCCCATCGGGGAACCTTAGAAAACGAACTTCCTCCACGCCCAAGCTGCGGGCCGCCGAGCGCTGCTCCTCCTCCCTGATTTGGATCAGCTCCTGATCTGGCTGATCGGGATCCTCCCCTCCCTGCGAACCATCCGTGCAGATGGCATAGGCCACCGCCGTCCCTTCGCTGGTCAAACGGGCAATCGCGGCCCCGAACCCGAACTCCGGATCATCTGGGTGTGCCGATACCACCAGCGCCCGGCCGAACCCGAGCCTCTCGTCCGCTGAGATCGTTCTAGCCATCAATTGGCAGGGTAACCGAGAAGGCCGTGAGGCCGTCCGAACCGCTGGCCAGGACCAGATCGCCACCCATGGCTCGAACCAGCTCCCTAGCCAGGTGGAGGCGAGGGCCACGACGAGCTGGTTCGAAAGCCTTAACGCTTTCGGGACGCAGCGGCCCTGAATCGGCGACCGTCAATATGCCTTGTTGTCCATCCAATGCTGCCGTGATCCGGATCTGACCGTCGGAAGGAGTGCGGCGGAGAGCGTTGTCAAGGAGACAGCGCAGGATCTGGTGCAGATATTCGCGATCGGCCCACACCGCCAGCTCGCGGGCCGCCGCCGAAACCTCCAGCTTCCGCAGCTCCTGCCTCCTCCCCAGCCAATCCAGAAGATCAGACAGAAGATCGGCCAGCTCAACCCTGCCGGGGTGAGTGACAAGGACGCCGGATTCAATGCTGGCGAGGGTGACGAGGTCGTCCAAGCGCTCCGACATGGTCTCGGCTTGACGATCGATCATCTGCAGCATCTCTGCCCGACGCTGATCTGTCAGCGCCTCGCCCGAGTCGAGAAGGAGGGTGGCAGCCCCGCGGACCACCGTCAACGGTCCCCTCAATTCATGACTCAAGTCGGCGAGCCATTCAACCAAAGGAGGCGTTGGCCGATCCCCGCCGGCGGTTGTTGCCATCACCTCACAGTGAGAACGCGCAAGAGATTGGTCTGGCCCGGTTGACCGATGGGTATTCCGGCCACCACCACGACCCGTTGGCCGCTTCTGACCAGCCCCGCCGCCCGAGCCCCCGCGGTGGCCTTGTCTACCATATCGTCGGTATCATGACCGGCCTCAGCCGCCAGGGGGACCACTCCCGAATAGAGCGCCGTTCGGCGGAGAACCTCAGGGTGGGGGCTGGCGGCCAAAACCGGAACGTCTGGGTGCGCCTTGCTGACTCGTAGGGCGGTCATCCCCGACTCGGTGAAGGCGATGATGACCGCCGCTCGGAGTTCACGGGCCACGCTGGCGGCCGCATGGGCGATGGCACTCCCGACCTCACCCCGGTTCTCCCAGGGCAGACGAGCTCGTTGATAGGCCGGATGGGCTTCGGCGGCGCGACAGATCTGGGCCATGGCCTGAACCGCCTCGATAGGATGGGCACCAACCGATGTTTCCTGCGACAGCATCACGGCATCGGTTCCGTCCCAGATGGCATTCGCGACATCGGACGCTTCGGCTCGTGTGGGCCGGTTGCCCTGAACCATCGATTCCAACATTTCCGTGGCGGTGATCACGGGGACACCGACTCGATTGGCACGTTCGATGAGATCCTTCTGAACTGCCGGGACCTGCCCCAAAGGCAACTCCACGCCAAGGTCCCCTCGGGCCACCATGACCGCGTCGGCGGCCGCAAAAACTGAGTCCAGGTGAGCCAGCACCTCTTTTTGCTCCAGCTTGGCGATCACCGGAACCTTCCAATTCAGAGCCTCGACCGCGGCTCGGCAGGCGATCACGTCGGCAGCCGAACGAACGAACGAGATCGCCAGATAGTCCATCCCCAACTCGGCACAGAAGGCCATGTCTGCCATGTCCTTGCCCGTCAGCGCAGGCAAACGCATCGGGCGCCCCGGCACGCTCACTCCTTGACGAGGATTGAGCTTGCCGCCTCGGACCACAACACACTCGACTCTGTCTCGCTCACAACTGCGAACCCTCAGTTCGATCTGGCCGTCGGCGAGGAGGACTCGATCACGTACCACCAGAGCCTCGACCAGTTCTGGATGGCTGATGGGTATGACCCCCTCCCCATCGGCCCCGGCAACCGCGGTCAGCGAAACCTGCCGTCCTCGCTGCAGGATCCCCGGGACCACCAACGCTCCGGTCCGAATCTTAGGACCCTGTAGATCGCCCAGAAGCGCGATATGGCGCCCGGAGGATGCCGCCGCCGCCCTCACCTGGGCAACCGCTT
>DASZFH010000249.1:0-2620 GCA_035939985.1 Candidatus Dormiibacterota bacterium | reverse complement strand
GAGCGTAAGAACCGGTCAGTAGTGTGGTACACAAGCTCACCGGGGGGAAAGTCCGATCCGGGGATGAAGCTGGCGGGCAGTGCAGCCAGCGTATGCAGTTGATATGAGACGAGCGAATTAGCACATTGTTGAGACAGGTCGGCGAGAATCCGGTCCTCGGCCCGGTCGGCCGGGTTGGAAGGGTTCCCTGACGGTGTTGACCGTCTAGCTGATGTTCCACCAGATTCTTGGCAGCCTGATCCCCATTTTGGAATTGGATCTTGAGCCCGGCGAGAGCGTCATGGCTCGTTCTGGGGAACTGGCCTGGATCACCCCTTGCATCAAGGTGCTTGCCGCCAGGGTGGGGGAGGACCCGGCCTTGCCGGCCTTGGTCGCCGACAGTTTGGGCATGACCGCCTATAAAGCGATCGGAGGCCGGGGACTGGTTGCGTTTGCGGCCCGGCTCCCTGGCCAGGTGTTGCAACTAGAGGTCGACGAGGAGCATCCGTACTACGTTCACGGTCACGGCTTCATCTGTGGACAGCCGGGCGTCTGGCTTTCAACCGGGTTTACCAGTCAAGCAGCAGCCGCCGGCGGGGATGACTTCGTTCTGCGCCATCTCAGTGGCCGGGGCATTGGGTTCGTCGAGCTCCACGGCGAGGTGACGGTTCGAGATCTCAGGGCGGGAAGTTTGGTCGCGGTGAGGCCCGGACATATAGGCCTGCTGGAGGGGTCGGTTCAGATCGGTGAGGAGATCCTCGTTGGGGGCCAGTCAGAGCCACTTGTTCAGGGCGGCACCAAGCTGGTGACTCTCAAAGGTCCGGGCCGTATCTGGCTGCAGTCGCTGACGCTTCCCTATTTGGCGGAGGCGCTAGGAATCGCTCAGCACAAGGCCGGTCACCAGGGTGGCCTCAGTCCCGAAGATCCGACAACTCCAGCTGCGCCCGAAACACTCGGCGAGCCGGCCCAGCCTGGATAAGGGTTCCGTCCTTCTCCCGCCGGATCGGTAACTCCCCTCCGGGCATGACGATGGTGACCTCGTCCCCCACCAAAGATTCGCGCATCAGGGCGGCTGCCACCGCGCTGGCACTGGTGCCGGAGGCCAATGTGTATCCTGCCCCGCGCTCCCAGATTTCGATTCGTGCCCGATCGGCACTCAAGGTCTCGACCAGTTGGACGTTGACCCGTTCGGGGAAGGCCGCATGGGACTCAAGGTAAGGGCCCAATTCCCGGCAGCGAGTGGAGGTGACCGGTTCACCGAAAACCACGCAGTGGGGATTGCCGACCGAGACCAGAACCGCGCTCACCTCGCCGACCGGAGTGGACAACCGGACTCGACCAGGTGAACCGCTGAAGGTCGCGGGGAGGTCGGCAGCTACGAATGAAGGTCGGCCGATATCGAGTTCGGTGACCACGATTGACCCCGCGGTGCGCAATACGCGCACGGGGTTGGCGCGGCCGATGGTCCGGATTGTGAATGTGTCTGGAGCTCCGTGTTCAAGCACGGCGTGGGCAGCGGTGATACGGATGCCGTTGCCGCTCTTCTGGGCTTCGCTGCGATCGGGGTTGAAGATTCGAACGGACATCAGTGCAGGATCGAAGGCCAGCAGCCCGTCGGAGCCGAGTCCGAAATTGCGATCACAGATCAGGGGCAGGCGTTCAAGCAGTTCGTTGAGGGGCGCAGGCAGGTCCACGACCAGGTAGTCGTTGCCAAGCGCTTGATATTTGATCAGAGAGATCGGTGCGGCCATCGTGCCTGCCAAGGATATTTGCTGCGCCGCTTCTGGTGTATGGGGGCCTGCGGGATGCGGTTAAATAGATTTTCAATGCTTGGCTCTGTCTCCTGGCCGGCCCAACGTAGGGTGCAGCTCCCCGCCTGCTTCCGCGGGTAGTCCTCACCGTCCGCACACCGGCGGCCGAAGTCCCACATTCTCAACTCAATTCATCTGGAGGAAATCCATGTCAGAGAGCAACGGTAATTTCGCGAATCCACAGGCCCTTGTGTCGACCCAATGGGCGGCTGACCATCGGACCGATGCTGGAGTTCAGCTGGTCGAGGTGGACGTCGATACCACCTCATATGAGATCGGCCACATCGAGGGAGCCGCAGGTTGGAACTGGCGGCGGGACCTGCAAGATCAGACTCTTCGCGACGTCGCTACCCGCGACGCTCTGGCGGCATTGCTGGGGAAGAGCGGGATCACACCACAAACGACCATCGTGCTTTACGGCGACAACAACAACTGGTTTGCGGCCTACGCCTACTGGCTCTTGAAGTATTACGGGCACGAGCAGGTCAGGCTGATCGATGGCGGGCGAGTCCGTTGGGAGGTGGACGGACGACCCTACACCGCCGACGTACCAACTTTGACCCCGACCTCGTATCAATTCTTGAATCAGACCAATGAATCGATTCGCGCCTATCGCGATCAGATCAACCAGCAACTGGGCACGATCGGGTTGGTGGATGTTCGCTCCCCCAAGGAATTCGCCGGCGAACTGGTCGCGCCGGAGAATCTTCCCCAGGAGGGTGCCCAGCGCGGTGGGCACATTCCTTCGGCGGTCAATGTGCCCTGGGCCACAGCCGTGCGCGAGGATGGGACCTTCAAGTCGGCCGCCGATTTGGAGCAGCTCTACGGCG
>DASZFH010000248.1:0-4654 GCA_035939985.1 Candidatus Dormiibacterota bacterium | reverse complement strand
CTTGGGTTACCTCTTCCAGGGTGGCCGCCTGAGCCCGAGCGACCGTGAGGTTACTCAGCGTTGCGTCCAGATCCTTCTTGGTAGCTGCGTCCTCGCGCGCAACCACCTCAATTTGAAGCTTTAGGGTCTGCTCCTGATCGGCAACGATATGGGAGGTGGCGAGGTTGCCCCAAAGATGGATGAGGCTGTCCGATCCGAGGATCTGGGGCAGCCAGGCCCCCTGTTGCTCGTAGCTGAGCCTGGCCAGCTGGTTGAGTTGTGCCTTGAGCTGGTCGTCCTGAGCCTGGTCGTCATTGAGCTTGGCCTGAAGCGCGGAGATCTTTGCTTCCGCGTCCCCCAATTGTTTATCCAAGCCAGCCAGCTGGTCGGCGAGCTGCTTGAGCTGCCCGTTGGACTGATCGATCTGGGCGTTGAGCTGCTCGATCTGTTGCTGATCGGCTTGGGCCGCCGCCTGGGCCGCCGCCGCCTGGTCTGAGGGTGTGCTGGCGTGAGCTGGGGTTAGCCCCGAGGTGGCGAGAGCGAAGGCGGCGAGAGCGGCCGCCGCGAATCTGGGGCGGCTCATCGAGGCAGTCGAACCAGCAGGCTGGATCCGGCGAAGATCAGGACCGAGGCGGCCAGGGTGACGGCCACGATCGAGGTCCAGTCCCCTCCCGCGCTCCGAAGTTGGAGGAATGGCAGGTTGGAGTTGATAGCCGGCAAAACCTGGGCTTGGGTATAGCGAAGGCAAATCGCGGCGCCCAGGGTCGCGACGACGGCGATTGACAGCGCTTCGATCAAAACCGGCAGGCGAATGACCACTCGCGGGGTGCCCACCAGGGCCAGTATCCGGAGCTCGGCCCGCCGTGATCGTAACTCTCCGCGCATCAGGATCAGTCCGACGAAACCGGCGACAGCCAGAGCCAGCAGGGCGAGGCCGACAATGATGGCCCCAGCGATGGACAGGGCGGCCTGGAGTTGGCTGGCCTGGGCCGGCGTGTACGAAGTGGGCACCTTGGGATCGACGGCCGACTGGCCTTTGGCGGTCGCAATCACTCTGGCGGCGGCTTGTGGTGTTGACATATCGACCACCAGACTGGCGGGGTAAGGGTTTCCGCTTGTGAAATCGGTGAACTGGGACAGGGACGAGTCCTTACGGGCGGCGGCCAGAGCCTGAGCCTTACTGAAGTAGGAGACCTGTTTGACTCCCTTGGTGCCGCGCAGCGCCTGCTCCAGGGCCGAGACCTGATCCGGCGTCGCTCCATCGTCGAGGAAGACCTGGATCTGCGAGGCGGCGTTCAGCTGGTGGTTCAGGCTTCGCTGCCCCACCAGGAAGATCAACTGGGCCGAGGCGGCCAGGGCGAGTAGCACCGTTACCGCGGCCACGGTCGCGATCCAGGCGTAAGTCCGGCTTCGCCAGCAACGCCAGCAGTAACCGAGGACGCTCTGCGCGTAACGGACCGGCCAGTAATCGGCGGTGTGGTGGCTCACCACAGGCTGATCACGTTCCCCGGATGGTTTTCGATCAGGGTTTCATCATGAGTCGAGATCACAACCGTGCTGCCCAGGCGGTTGAGTTGAAGGAAGAGGGCCATCACCTCGGCTGTGCTAATCATGTCCAGGTTTCCAGTCGGCTCATCGGCGAGTAGGATTCGGGGCTCGTGGGCGATGGCGCGCGCGATTGCGACTCGCTGTTGCTGACCTCCCGAGAGCTCGGTGGCCAGGGCACTCATCGAATCGGTCAAACCAACCATCTCAAGAGCGTCGGTGGCATAGCCTTCCGGGCCGTGGAGACGGGGATGCGCCAATTGCAAGGGTAAAAGCACGTTCTGGAGCGCGGTCAGATGTGGCAATAGCTCAAAGGACTGGAACACACACCCGATCCTGCGGCGCAGGCGAGGCACCTGCCAACCGTGAAGGGTATGGAGCGGAATCCCGTCGACCCAGCCGATGCCGGAGGCCGGCTTGAGGGTCCCGAATAGGAGTTTGAGCAATGTCGACTTGCCTGATCCGGATGGGCCGACCAGAAAGTTGAGTGTTCCAGGCTGGATTTTTAGGCTGTAGTTGGTGAAGATTTCCTTCGTTCCGTACCCGACGCTGATTCCGGAGAGGTGGATGGCTCCGGGACGTCCCTCGCTGTTGAAGAGGGCCCGGAGTCGAACTTCAGGCGGGACCCGATCTGAGGCACTGTGTGTAACCAGGACCTTATCGGGGTCAGGAACGGGCACCGGGACCGTCTGCCGGGCCAGGTCCCAAACTCGCGCGCCGGTACGGCGAACCCCCTGTTCGAGGTAGGTCCGGACGCGGTTGGCCGCGGTTTCGAGTTGACTGAGGCTTCCCTTCCCCGGAAAGCCTCCCTCTCGGGTTTCTTGCATAAGATCTGGCCTGGCTATCGTCGGCTCGGTCAGCCCTCTGCTCAGCCGATCCCGCCGACCGGGGTTCAGCATCGAACCCGATCCAGGCTGTATCTGATGCTAGCTTGATATCGCTCGGCTTCGTCTCTTTCCCAGGCTCTTTTGATGGCGGGGTGATTGCGTCGGAGTCGTTCAGTGCCGCTGTCTGCCGGTAGGGTGATTGGGCATGGGGGCGACGCCATACCTTTCCGCGGACCACCAACTTTGGGATGGCCAAGCCTGGCAGGCCCCGCGGAGGGCGCCTGAGCAGCGCGAGCAAATTGTTCCGGTCCCGGTCGATTCGATTCAGCGCCCGTGGTGGTTGCCGCCTGAGGTGCCGTGGACTCCACCGGCGGTGGTCGCTGAGCCAGCGTCTGGGTCAGCGGCGCCCGAAGTTCCACTCCAGCCTGTCCTGCCGGCATGGCATACGCCTCGTCGCGGTGCCAGTAGAGTGCCTCTGATTCTCACCCTCACCGTCTGCGCGATGGTGATGCTGGGCGCTCTGGTCTACTCGTTCGTCATCCCCCATTCGTAGTAATCGCAGTGGAGGTACCTGATCGGGGCCTACCAGCGTCTCTCCGTGATCGGAACCGGAGCGGCCGTCGGGCCCGACCCATTGGCCGCGACAGATTGCCCGGACTGCCTCCGGATCACTAATAGCGCTGCTCCCAACAGGAGGAGGATCAGTCCGGCTCCGATACTGCCGACCAGTTCCAAGATGGTGAAGCCGACAACCGCCGAGGGCAGCCCAATGGCCTTGGCCCCTGCCGCCACCGCTCCCGCCACACTGCCGACCCCGCCGCCGCTGCGGACCCCCGCGGTGCCAGTTTGGGACGAGGTGGAGTTGGATGGATTCCCGTCGGCCGAGCCAATATTGGCACCCGCCAACGCTCCCACGCCGACCAAAGGTGGCGGCGGTGGTGGGGGTGGCGGCGCTGGGATTGAGCCGCTGGCAGAGGAGTTGTTCTGATCCCCCCCCGGTGGTGGTGGGGGAGCGGGGAGTGCGGGAAGACCTCCAGCGGGTACCGAACCGGAACCACCTGAGGACCCTGAACCGGTCCCGCCCGATGAGCTGCCGCCACCCCCGGAGGTCGAGCCGCCCCCCGATGACGGGGCGCCTGACGGTGGTGCCGGTGGGGTCGGAACAGCCGGCGGTGTTGGATTGTGGGGCTGGGACCCGGTCGGGGTGGGCGTCGGCGTCGATCCAGTGCTGGTTGTTGGTGTCGGGGTTGGGGAGCTTACCCTGGAGGCGAAATGTGTTTGGAACGCGGCCCCGAATGGGGTTGTGGCTCCGCCGCTGTAGTTGGTGATCATGTCCCGGCAGGCATCGGAGCCGCTCCAGATGACCCAGGCCCATCCCAGGTAGGACACCTGATCATTAGCATCAGCCCAGTTCATAAGCGCAGTGGGGAGGTCAGCATTGCAGGTGCTGGTCCCAACCTCGGTCGCAACCACAGGTACGGAATCCGCCACCGGTTTGACAGTTGTGTTCCAGCAGGTGGCGCTGGTACAGCTGGTGGTCTCGAAAACCTGTAGCCCAGCTACCAGCGAGGGGTCCGATGGTTTGTTGGCGAGCCAGCCGCTGAGGTCGTTCCCGACGCCGTTGCCGCTCAGGATCAGGGGCTGCTTGGCACCCGTCGCTCGGACGGCGGACACCAGTTGGTTCATTCCCAGCGCCGTGTACCCGGAAACCGAACACCCATTTTGCCAGCAGCTCCAGCTGACGTTGGGGGCGCTGTAGAGATCGAAGAGGATGGCCGGATCCGAAACAAAGGTGCTTGCGACCGAAGTCCAGAAGGCTGACGCGTGGTCTGCGTCCGCCATCGGCTCTCGGCTCGTGGATTGTGCGCTGCCGGCGGCGGCATAATGCAGGTCGACGATGGCATACAAGCCATGCTGATGAAGGAGTGTTACAAAGCCCTTGATCTGGTTTTGGTAGTTGGCCCCGGAGTCGGCGGAGGGCACTCCGTTGATACCCAGCCAGCAGTCCTCATTGAGGGGAATCCGAACGGCGTTGACGCCGGCCCAGCCGGCGATGGCGGCCACTGAGGCGTCATCACTGGGACCCAGGAACACTCCGTTGCCGCTCAAGCATTGATTCTCGGTTCCGGCCCGATCGACACCGACGAGCTGAATGGGATGGTGGTTGGCGTCCACAAGGTGGTTGCCGGAAACTGAGATTGATAGGTTGGCCGCAGAGACCGGGGTCACGGTCATTCCCTGGATGGTGATCCCGAGCCATGCCGACACGGCGATGGATGCTGCCATCGCCACGCTTGAAGCTG
>DASZFH010000247.1:0-3811 GCA_035939985.1 Candidatus Dormiibacterota bacterium | reverse complement strand
TAGGTGGGATTCCAATTGGGGTAGAAGTGCATGTCCAAAATCACATAGAGATGGTTCTGGTTGAGCATCTGAACCGTGGCCACGATGGTATCCAAATAGGGTTGGTCGAAGCGGCCCCGTACCGGCTCCAAACGAGACCAGGAAATCGGTAGCCGGACGACGTTAGCCGCAGATCCGACCATCGCCACCGCATCTGCGTGGTCGATCGGGGCGGCCTGGTGGTCTGGGTATTGGACGAGGGCTTCGTCATTGAAACCTCTGAGCAAAACGGTCCTCCCTTCTTGGTCGACCACCCGATTGCCCTTGGTACTCAACCACTCAAGTCCGCCCTGAGCCAGACCGCGATGGTCGGGGCCGACCTGAGGCGCAAGAGGGGGCGTGGGCAACACAATTGCCATGGCGAGACCGACCATCACCAAAACAATCGACCCGAGGCAGCCCAGGCAACCTTTTCGGCCGCGCCGCCGGCCCCCCTCCTTGATGGGGGAGGCTATGACCGGATCTTGCTCAGCGCCGCCAGCAGCCGATCTGCCACCCAGCCCACGTCGGGTGGCAGAAGGGCGGAAGAGACGAAGCATGCCTCGAACTGGCTGGGTGGAAGATAGACGTCGCTGGCCAGAGCGGCGTGGAAGAACTGAGCGTACTGAGCTGAATCGCTCGCTCGAGCAGTGTTTGCATCTCGAACCGACTCTCCGTTGAAGAACATCGTCCACATCGAACCGACTCGGTTGACCTGCAAGTTGACCCCCAGCTGCTCGGCGCCGGTGGCAACGGCTGCGGTTATGGATGAGGCCGCGAGCTCAAGCTGTTGATAGGTCTGGGGGCGCAACTGGCGCAAAGTGGCCGCGCCGGCGGCGGTGGCGAGTGGATTGCCCGACAGTGTTCCGGCCTGGTAAACAGGCCCGCTGGGAGCGAGCAGATTCATCAGATCCGCGCGGCCACCAAACGCGGCCAGGGGGAGACCTCCTCCCAGGATCTTGCCCAAGCAGGTCAGATCGGGGACCACTCCATACAGTTCCTGGGCCCCTCCGGCGGCCACCCGAAAGCCGCTGATGACCTCATCGAAGATCAGGATCGTTCCGCTGGCGGACGTCAGTGAGCGCAAATTCTGGAGATATCCCGGTTCCGGTATCACCACGCCCATGTTGGCTGGGATAGGCTCGACGATCAGCGCCGCAACCTGACCTCGGTTGGCCTCCAGGGCTCGCTCGACGGCGCCCAGATCGTTGAAGGGCACGACCAAGGTGTCGGCGGCCGTACCCTGGGTCACTCCCGCGCTGGACGGAACTCCGAAAGTCAAACCGCCTGATCCGGCCGCGGCGAGCAATGAATCCGAATGGCCGTGGTAACCGCCGTCCATCTTGATCAGCTTGGCCCGCCCGGTCGCTCCTCTGGCAAGGCGGATCGCCGTCATCGCGGCCTCCGTGCCGGAGCTGACGAAACGGAGCTTTTCGATCGAGGGGAAACGGTCCTCGACCAACTGAGCGAGTTCGATTTCGCCTTCGGTTGAAGTTCCGAATGTAGAGCCCCGCCGGGCGGCCTTAACGATGGCCTCCACCACTTGGGGGTTGGCGTGGCCCAAGATCAGTGGTCCCCAGGAGCCGACCAGGTCCCAATAGGAATTGCCATCCACATCAGTCAGACGGGCGCCTAAACCGCTAGACATGAAGATGGGCGAGCCGCCGACGCCCCCGAAGGCTCGGACGGGGCTTGAGACTCCCCCCGGCATCAGATCTTGTGCGAGTTCGAAAAGACGCCCCGATCGCCCTCGGCGTTCAGCCTTGAGCTTGGTCAAGGGAAGCCATTTCATCTGAGTCGGAATCGAGCCGAAACAGGTTTCGAACCGCGTCCAGGTAGGCCAGACCGTGAGTTTCCTGAGCATGCTCCTTGAGCCGGATGATGGGTTGAGCGAGCAGCTTATTGACGATCGACCGGGTCATCGAGTCAAGGGCCGCTTCCTCGGCGGGTGAGAGGTCGGTCATGGTCGCGTGGATGCGGTCCAGCTCAGAGACCCGGATTGCCTCGGCCGCTGCCTGAAGAGCTGCGATCGTCGGGGCTACCTGGCGAGCCCGTTGCCAGGCCAGATAGCGTTCGGTCTCCTCCGCGATGATGGCCTCGA
The DNA here is from genome assembly GCA_035939985.1 of Candidatus Dormiibacterota bacterium. GTDB lineage: Bacteria > Chloroflexota > Dormibacteria > Dormibacterales > Dormibacteraceae > DASZFH01. Next base: position 1,692 of record DASZFH010000247.1, on the reverse strand, counting down.
CGGCCTGGACCTGGCCCGACCGGGCGCTTTTGGCATCTGAGACGATCGATTCCAGGCTGTCCAGGTCAAACGTTTTGATCTCCGGACTGCCCCCAAAATCCGAGGCAATCGCTCTCGGCACACCCAGATCGATCGCGATCAGTGGCGATCGCCTTTCAGCGATCAGATCGGCCTCCAGGATTGGCTCATCCGCGTCTACCGCCGCGACCAGGACGTCCGCGCTTTCGAGAGCCATGCGGAGATCGGTCATCGGCACGGCTCGGGAGCCGTGCTTTCGAGCCAGTACCTGGGCCGATTCGAAGCGTCGGGAGATTATGGTCAACTCCGCGCAACCTGCTTTGGCGAACCAGGTCGCCACTGATCCGGCCATCGTCCCAGCGCCCACGATCAGGACGCTCGCCTTGTCCAGTGGCGGACCCTCTCGTTTGGCCAGAGTGACGGTTGCCTGCGCGAATGACATCGGTGAGCGGCCGATTCCGGTCTCACTTCGAGCCCGCCGCGCGCAGGCAACCGCGTGACGCCCCAGGGCTTCGAGCTCTGACCCCAGCGCGCCCGCCCGACGAGCCGCAGCCAACGACGCCCGTAGCTGGCCCAAGATCTGGCTCTCGCCGAGCACCATCGATTCAATCCCTGACGCCACCCGAAATAGGTGAACAACCGCTGAGTCGTCATGCAGCAGATAAGCCCGTCGGTTGATCAGATCAGGGTCCACATCCCGATCCGCGGCCAGGAACGACCGCAAGCGTTGGAATGCTCCTGGCAACTTTGGAGTCACCGCATAGATTTCCAGGCGGTTGCAGGTGGCCAAGATCAAGCAGTTGGGGAATTGGTGAGAATTTCGAAGTCGGGACATGGCCTCCTCGGCGGCGGCCTGCGAATAGGCCAGCTGCTCCCGTTCCGACAGCGGGGTCGAATGATGATCGAGCCCCAAGAGAACCAGTGACATCGCTGATCTCGCATTCTACGGACCAAGCTCCTGGAAAGGAATTGACGCACCTGTTCGGGGGTGAACAGCTGCCGTTGGCGCCACGCCCCTGGGGCCCGCTGCGGATGATGTAGACGATCTGCGCGCTCAGGCACCAGGGCGCCGCCCTTCGCGGGGCTCGTCGGCCAGGCAGGATCCAGCACCAATGTCCCAGTTTTCCACAATGACCTTGGGCATTCGGAAGCCGGATCTGGTCAACTAATTCTTCACTCTTCGGAGGGCGCCCAGCCGAATTGGCCTATGGTTTCATCACCAAATGGCCGACCATTCAGGAGTTGACGTCGTCATTGTGGGGGCTGGACCGGTGGGGTCGGCCCTGGCCATTGCTCTTGGACGCTCTGGGCTGCAGACGGTGGTTCTGGAGCGGGATACATTTCCTCGCGACAAACCCTGCGGTGAGGCCATTCAGCCCAGCGGCGTGGCCGCTCTCGCTCACCTTGGAATCGACCTGGCTGCTGCCGGCGGATGGCCGCTGAAAGGAATTCGATATCGCATGCCAGGTCACGAATCGGTCACCGCCTCCTTTGGCCAGGAACGGCTGGGCTATGGTATCCCTCGGCGGCGGCTGGATGAGTTGATCGCCTATGCGGCGGCCTCGACTCCGGGAGTGACCGTCGAGACCAGCGTCGAGATGACCGATCTGGCCGTCGGACCGGCCGGGGTCACGCTTGAAACCAACCGAGGCTCGATCACGACCCCCGTCCTGG
>DASZFH010000246.1:0-6403 GCA_035939985.1 Candidatus Dormiibacterota bacterium | reverse complement strand
CTTCTCCAGGGAACCCTTGACGCGCTCGCGAACCTCGAGCAGCCGGAGCCGGAAAGTTCCACCAAGAGACTCTCCCAGACGGAGTACCAGGTCCTCGCCCAAGTTGGCCAGGCCCGGACAATAGCGGAGATCGCGGTCGCTCGAGGGATAAGCCAGAAGACGGTTCGTAATCACCTGGCCAGCATCTATCGCAAGATGGAAATTCGCAGCCGCACCGAAGCGATCCTGCTCGCCGCCCGGATGGGCCTCAGCCCCGAATAGCGCCAGGCAGGAAAAGCGCGGGGGAGCCTTGGGCCACTACCTGCGGCGGCGCAAGGCGATCAGCGCCAATGCTGCGAGCAGTGCGGCGCTGATAAGTGCCACAGTGACCCCGAGGACAAAAGCTAGGCGTGGAGCGGTAGGAGTAATCCTGGCACTCGGCGGGCCTGCCGATGGGCCGAGGGTGGGGCTTGGCCCCACCGGCGACGAGATCATCGAGGGGGTTGTCCCAGGTATGGCACTTGGCCCACTGGGGGTGGGGCCGGCAGAGGATGTGCTCGGCGGTGGCGTGGCAGTGCTTGGGGGAGCGGGAATGCTGGGAGTCATGCTGAACGTTGTCTGGGTGAGGAGGCCGCCCTGGCCATACACATTAACCGTGTCCGTGCCCGCCAGCGCTGAACCGGGCACCAAGAAGGTGGCTTGAAAAGACCCGTCCGAGGCCACCGTCAACCCTTTGGCCACCGGGGTCGTAAGAAAGTCGATCTCGATCCCACCGCACGAGGAACAGAAGCTCGAGCCATGGACGGTCACGCTGGTACCGGGCGGCCCACTGGAAGGGTCGAGTAAGACATGAGGGGAGCTGGTTGTGTCGGCCTTAGCCAGAGTTGAGGTGTTGAGTAGGGCGATCGCCATCCCTGCCACCATCCAGGACGAAGGATGGGGGAGAGGGAGGAACGGCCTCCGTCTCCCCCAAGTCCAGATGCTCCCGATCAGGGAGCCCAGGTCCAGGTCTCGTGGTTCTTGGTGCTCCCGTCCGATCCCCCGAAGAGGACTACGGAGCTCGATTGCCCGTAGGCCAGCCCAGCGTCGTAACGAGCGGATGGTGCCGGCGAGGGGTTCTGCGACGACCAGGCGGTGCCATCGAATAACCAGGTATCCCCGAATGCCACTTTGGCCACATTGTCCCAGCCTCCGAAGAGAACGATCTGACCGGTGGCGCTGTCGTAGGCCACCGCCGAGTCCGTCCGGGCTGGGGGGAGAACCGAGAGATTGAGCTTGGACCAGGCTCCGCCCTTAAAGAGCCAGGTCTCGTTGGTCTGGAAAGTGGAGACCTCGCCACCGAATAAGACGTCACCCCCCGCCTGCGGGCTGTACGTCATGCTGGCGTAGGCCCGAGCACTTGGCGCTCCCGTCGGGGTGAGCTTGGTCCAGCCGGTACTGGTCAGCTTCCATGTGTCTCCGAAGTAGTTGCTACCACCGGCAAATCCACCGAAAAGGACGACGGTATTCAAGGTTTGATCAAAAGCCAGGGAATCGTGCTCCCGGGCGGCGGGAAGGGTCGCGCTGCTGATCTGTGTCCACGTGCTGCCGTCCCAGGCCCAGGTGTCGTGCTGGTAATTGCCGTCCGTGGTGCGGCCCCCGAAAAGCACGATTTTGTTCAGGGCTGGATCCCACACCATGGAGTTCTCGATCCCGTAGCGAGCCCGGGGAGACGTGGCTGGGGAAGCCTGGCTCCAAACCGTACCGTCCCATATCCAGGTGGATCCCAGTTGATCGCCATTGGAATCGGAGCCGCCGAAGAGGACGGTTTGGTGGTGGACGGGGTCGTAGGCCATACCCATGTCGTTGCGCGATGAGGGTGCGTGGGCCGGCGTCAGTTGGCTCCAGCCACCAATCGTGAACGGCGAGGCGATGCAGGCCGAGAACCATTGGGCATTCCCGGCAAAGCAAGCGATGGCCGTGTAGCTGCCCTTGGGCTGGGTGAGCGTGATGTTGCAAGTGGCATTGCCGGTTGCGTCTGTGGTGCTGTCACAAACCTGGCTGCCCAGGGTGAAGTGGACCTTGGCGTCAATGATCGGGGAGGACGGTCCATTGGTCATGTCCTCAAAGGTTGCGGCCAGTCGGCCGGTGCCACCCTGGGCGCCGCCGGGAGGTCCGGTGTAAACCCCGGTGGCGGGCCGCTGGCTCAAATCGAGCCGCCAGAGGCCGCGGCCCTGGCTGCCCGCGTAAGCCCGGTGCGGGTTGCGGGTATCAAAGAAGAAGTTGAGCACCCGAGGAATCTGCTGCGAACCCACGAGTTGAGCCCAGGTGACGCCGTTGTCATTGGAAGCGAAGATGCCGCTGAACTGGGTCCCCGCCAGGATTGTGTTCGAGCCGGGGTCGAAGCCAAAGGAATTGAAGTTGGGTCCAAAGGCGGAGTTGACCGGGTAAACGTTACCCAGGGTCGTGAGGGTGGTCAGGCCGGCATCGGAATTCCAGGTTTGCCCGCCGTCGGTGCTGAATTTGGCCGAGGGCGTGGCGCCTCCCCGGTCAAAGGTGTAGAGGAACTGAGAGTTCTTAGGATCCACGTTGAACGTATAGGGATTGAGCAATCCTGTACTGGCCTTGGTCAAGGTGGCGGTGTTATTGAGAGCTCCCGAAAGGCTGTAGATGGTTGGGACACCCGCAACTGTGAGTTCGAGGTAGAAGACCGGAGCGGCCGCCGTACCCGACGCCTTGATCGCGTTTTCGCCGTTGGGCAGGGGGGAGTTGGGGCCGGGCAGGGTTGGGCCCATTTGCGTCCAGGTCGATCCCGAATTGGTGGTCACCTGGACGACATAGTTGGGAGGCGTGGCATTGTCATGGGTGAGGAAGGCAAAACTGGTAGGCCCGAAGTTGGCCACCGCGTCGATGCCGCCGCCCTTGGCCACGGCCGGTGACGTCCAGGTCTGGGCGGTGGTTCCGTCTTCCCCGGACAGGCTAAAGCCGCCGTTCTGGTTCTCGAGCACGGTCACCGGAGGGCCGGTCTGAGGTGCGAAAGTCCCGAAGACGTCGCAGCACCCAGAGCTGTGGAAAGTAGCGCCATCGTCGTTGGATGAGACCTCACCGTTGTCCTGCATTCCGACATAGAGGTCGGTGTGCGGATTGGGATTCACCGAGGTCCCGGTTGAAACCGCCGATCCGGCGATCCGATAGGTCCAGAGCGCGTGCAGCCCATTATTGGCCGATGTGAAGGTGGCGAAGTTCGGATTGCCCACATTGCATCCGTCCTTGGCATTGGCGGTTTGGAAGATCCCGCCGTCACCCGCCTGAAGGAAAGGACAGCCAACTGTGCTGTCGAAGGCGATATCACCAGGGTCGGTTGCGCAGTGGGGTATGGTTCCGTCCCACTGCAGCCAGGCACCGCTCTTGCCCTCGTTGGGGGGTGCCTGACAGGTGGCCGTATTGGCTCCTGTTCCGTCCGTGCAGCGCTGGGCGTTGTTGGTGTCGCAGGTCAGGTGCATGATCACCTGGTCAGTGAGGAAGAAGACCTCGAAGTGGTTTGCAAGTCCATCGAAAGCCGGGAAGGTGAGGACGCTTGGGTCTCGCCCGTTCCCGTCTATCGAGACGTTGAGGTTGTGCCAGTTCACCCCACTGTCGTCGCTCTCGAACTGATAGGTCTCACCGATGCTGTCCCCAGGGTTGGCAAGGGGGCTACGGGTGGCCAGAAAAACGGTGTTGGCGTCTTGGGGGGCAGTCGCCAGACGGCACGGGGCGAACGGATTCTGGCCGGCCGCCGGGTGAGGGAAGGTTGCCGCCGTCCAGTCGGTTCGGGTTGCCCAGGTGATGCCGCCATCATTGGAGCGAACGTAGCCACCATCGCCGCAGGCGTCCACCTGTAGGTTGGCGCCGACCTGGCGGACCTTCACGTCCCAGATCAGGATGTTGCCAGGCGGGTTATCGAGTTTCCATGTGGCGCCGGAATCTGTGCTCCGGGCAATGCCACAATCCATGCCCACGAGCACGGTCAGGCTGCCAGGTGTGCCAGGAGCGATGGCGATCTCCCTGCCGTTGTTTGAAGCCAGGGCGCAGACGTCCGATCCAGGAGCCTTGGCCCAGGTGGCGCCGCCGTTCGTGCTCCGCCAGATGCCGCCGCCACGGTTGTCGATGCTGCCGTCATAGGCGCCGGTGGCGATGACCAGGTTGGGATCGCTGGTCGCGAACTTAACGTCCTCCATCGCGGTCAGGGGTACCTGGTCGACATGCGCCCAGGAGGCGCCATGGTTGCTGCTGGTCCAAAGTCCCCCGAACTCGGTGGCGGCGAAGACGATCTGGGAGTTGGTGGGATTGACGGCGAAGTTGACGGTGCGTCCACCCATCAGAGTCCCTGACGACAGCGAGTTGGGGTTGGCCTCGGTCACCGCGGAAGTGCTGGCAGCGGCTACACCAAGTGGATTTGCCACCTGTTGGGCGATGGATGCCCCGAGGGCAACCGGAGCGACTACGGCGGTGGCTACCAGTCGTGCCAACCGCCTCCAGGTTCTTGGCGCGGCCGTAACGGCAGGATTCGACGTATATAGACTCTGCAAAGGTTCATCCCCTGGCTGTGCATCGCGTGGCAGCGAAGGCCCCGGGTGACTGAGCGGTCCCGGGTGCGCTACGGATATTAACGTGCCGGCCTGTCCCGGGTGTGTATGGGTCAAGGGTGCCCGGGACCGTGGGTAATACCCAGACTGAATTCCGCGTTTGTCGATTTCCAGCCGTCGCCTCGATCCGTACGATCGAAACCAGTCTCAGTCGCCGCGCGGCTGTTCGGGGATACTTCCGGTCCGGATCCAAGTCGTGGTTGCCGGCCTATTCGGAGAAACAGGTTGACCTTAGTGTTCTTGGTCGCACTCTTGACGCTCAGCGGGCTGTCAGTAGCTGGGTCGGTTATTTATTTGCTCATGCTTGCCCTCGCCAGTTTCCGCACTCCTGCCGACCAGGTGGCAAAGGCACCCACCGCTGCTCTCAAGGTACTGGTCCCGGCCCATGACGAGGCTGAGCTGATCATGCGCTCGGTTCGGTCGCTCCAAGAACAGGATTACCCGGCCGATCTGGTCGAGGTTGTGGTCATCGCCGATAACTGCACCGACTTTACCGCTGCATTGGCTGAGGCAGCCGGAGCACGGGTGCTGGTTCGGTCCGATCTCGAAAATCAAGGCAAGGGCGCCGCCCTGAGGTGGGCGATGGACTCTCTGCTGGCCTCCGACCCCGATCTCGACGCTTTTGTGGTGGTCGACGCGGACTCGATAGTGAAGCCCGGCTTTCTGGCAGCGCTGGCGAGCGAACTTGAGGCTGGTCACGAAGTCGCCCAATCCGACTATGCGGTCCTGGATGGTGGCGAGGGCGGTCGTTCGGCACTCACGGCGGCGGGTTTCATGCTCTTTCACAAGGTCCGCCCGGCTGGGCGGATGGCACTCGGTATGCCCACCGCCCTGGTCGGAAACGGGATGCTTTTCTCCAAGGGTGCGATAACGAACTGCCCCTGGAATGCATACAGCGGGGTGGAGGACCTGGAGTACACCGTCAGCCTCCGGTTGGCTGGCATCCGACCGGTCTTCGCTCACCGGGCACTGGTTCTTGGGCCAATGCCGGCCAGCCGCAAGGGCGCGGCCACCCAGCGGATGCGTTGGGAAGGCGGGCGTTTCCACGTCATCCGCCACCGCCTACCCGAGCTGATCGGTGCCATCGTTACCCAACGCCGGCTGGATCTGGTCGATATGGCTGTTGATCTGGCTGTTCTGCCGCTGGGTATCCTTGCAATGACCACCATCGGTGGTTTGGTCGTGAGCTCGATTCTCATCTTCGCCCACCTGGCCCCCCTTTGGGCGGTCATGCCATGGTTGGCGGCAGCGGTGGCTCTACCCGCATATGTTCTAGTTGGGCTCCGGGCTGCTGGGGCTTCGTCGGCGGCCTATCTTGCCTTGCTTGGGGTGCCCTGGTTCCTCGCCCGTAAGGTCCTCGTATACGGGCATCTGGTTCGGGGCTTTGATGCCGGCAAGTTCGAACGAGCGGAGCGACCTTCGGAAGAGCGTAGCGACCCTGAGGGTCGGGTCCAGGTGGCCGGGGTGGAGATTGACTCGGTGGATATGGAAACGGCCCTGGCTCGGACATCCGCGGCACTGGACGGGGATAAGTTCACCCAGATCTGCACCGTCAATCTCGACTTTCTGGTCCAGGCCCAAAGGGACCCTGAGATTCGCTTGATCTTTTCTGAGAGCCAGCTCAACGTAGCTGATGGGGCTCCCGTGTTGTGGTTGGGACGGATGCTCGGCCGCGCTCTGCCGGAGCGCGTAGCAGGCGCCGATATGGTTCCGGCCATGGTGGCGCTGGCTGCAGGACAGGGCCGTGGGGTCTTCCTCTTGGGCGGCCAGGACGGAGTCGCCGAAGCCGCTGCCCGCGTCCTTCGGGATCGTCACCCCGG
>DASZFH010000245.1:0-1968 GCA_035939985.1 Candidatus Dormiibacterota bacterium | reverse complement strand
CTCGTGCAGGACTTCAAAATAGGCTAACTCAGGCTGGTAGCCGCCCTCAACCAGGGTTTCAAAACCATTCTTGATCAATTCCGCGACCCCGCCGCAGAGGACCGCCTGCTCACCGAAGAGATCGGTCTCAGTCTCCTCCTTAAAGGTTGTCTGGAGGATGCCCGCGCGACCCGCGCCGAGAGCGCGTGCGTAGCCGAGAGCGCGTTCGAATGCATGGCCGGTCGCATCTTGTTGCACGGCGATGAGCGCGGGAGTCCCAGCCCCCTCCTGGTATGTGCTGCGGACCAGGTGGCCGGGGCCTTTGGGGGCGATCAGGGTGACGTCCACCCCGGGCGGCGGTACAACCTGTCCGAAATGGATTGAGAATCCGTGGGCGAACATCAGCATCGCACCTGGCCTCAGGTTCGGTTCGACAGCTTCCCGATAGAGCTTGGCCTGACCAACATCGGGGGTCAGGACCATCACCACCATGGCCTCCTTGACCGCCTCCGCCACATCGAGGACCTTCATCCCGTCCTTGCGGGCTCGCTCGGCGGACTTGCTGCCCGGGTAAAGTCCGACGCGAACGTCCTCGCCGCTGTCGTGGAGGTTTAAGGTATGGGCGCGTCCCTGGCTGCCGTAGCCAAGGATGGCGACCGGCTGTCCGATCTGGGGCGGACAGTCCGTATCATAAAAAATCTTCATTGCTTCTCAATCCTTCGCATCGCGACTGGTCCCGAGCGGGCCAGTTCCTTGATCCCATAGCCACGGAGGAGGGAGACCGCGGTCTCGGCCTCGTCGCAGTCAATTGTCATCTCAATGATGACCTCGCTTCCACCTTGGTCGATGATCTGCCCACCAAAGGAAGCCAGACGTTCGACCAGCGTTTCGTCGGCTGTCTCCAGACGGGCGATCACAAGCTCTCTCATAACGGTGGGGTCGTCAGTCAGGTCGGCAATGTCGACCACCTCGATCAACTTTTCCAGTTGCTTGCGAACCTGGTCAACCTCAGCGTGGCCCGCGTCGACAGTGAGCGTCATGCGCGAAAGCCCGGGTTCGTTGGTCGGTCCGACGGAGAGGTCGCCGATGTTGAATCCACGTCGACGGATCATGCCACTGACCCGATTCATCACGCCTGGGTGGTCTTCCACCAGGAGGTTGACGGTTCGAAGTTTCGATTCAGATGGCGTCATAGGGGGCCTCCTGGAAATCCTGCAGCCCAGCGCCGAGCGGGACGATTGGGTAGACGTTGGCTTCGGGGTCGATCTGGAAATCAATCAAGAAGGGGCCGGACGTCGTTTCCGCCTTTTCGAAGGCGGCTCCCACCTTATCCAGAGAGTCGATGCGCAGAGCGGGGATCCCGTATGCGTCGGCAAGCTTGACGAAGTCGGGTGCGCCGTGCAAGTCGCTCTCCGAGCGGACACCTCCATAGTAATCGTCCTGGAACTGGCGAACCATGCCCAAAGAGTAGTTGTTGAGCAGGATGATCTTGATGTCAAGTTGGTGCTCGACCGCCACCGCCAGCTCCTGCATCGTCATAACGAAGCCGCCTTCTCCCGCGACGCACCAGACGGGAACGTCCGGGCGGGCGAACTTGGCCCCGATTGCCGCGGGTAGTGAGAAACCCATCGTGCCAGCGCCGCCCGAGTTGATGAACAGGCCAGGTTTGACGTAGTTCCACCAGAGCGCGGCCCAGATCTGGTTTTGGCCCACGTCCGCAACCACGATCGCCTCCGATTTGGACCGCTTGTACATCTCGATGAGCACGTCCTGAGGCTGGAGGTGGCCATTGGAGCGGGTGTAGCGGAGCGGATGCTCTTCACGCCAGGCATCGATCTGGGCAATCCAGGTGCCACGGCCTGGGGGTGGCGGTTGGAGGTGGGGAAGCAGGGCGGCCAACCCCATCTTTGCGTCGGCCACAACCTCAACCTTGGGTCGAACGTTCTTCCCCATTTCCGAAGGGTCGATGTCCATGTGGATGAAGGTGTG
>DASZFH010000244.1:0-6944 GCA_035939985.1 Candidatus Dormiibacterota bacterium | reverse complement strand
GCTGACCGTGGCCGATGGTTACCACCGCATCTGTGCCAGTTATCACCTAGACGAGGACGCCGATATTCCCTGCCGGATTGTGGATCTGATTGTTAGGTAGATGGGCCGCGACCCTCGAGGGTCGTAGGATCCTGCCATCCTGCACGTTTAGTGTAGAAAGGGCTGGTGGGAATGGTGGGCAGAACGATGCTTTGGTTTTTGGTGATCCTGGGGTGCTTGGCAATCGCCGATGGATTCGCTCACGGATTCCTCCACCTCGAGTGTCTCGGTCCCAACATTCAGGGATGGGGGTGTCTGGCGGATGTCTACCCCAAAGAGCTGATCGGAGCGGGGGAGTTCGACCACATCCTCCTTCGTGTGACGGGCATTCTGGTGATTCTTTGGGTTGCCGCTTACGCGCTTGCTGACCAAATTGTCCCCTGGCTGGCGCTAGTGGCTTGCAAATTGGTCCCGGGGATGGGAGCGGCAACGGAGCCCGAGCAAAAGCACCGGCCTTATCGGCTGCGCTGACTGTTGTGATGGGGGAGGGGACAATACCTCACCACTCCCAAACCTTCCCACTTGCCTTCGAGCTGGACCTGCCTCGCACCATGACGATCCTCGGCCAGACTGGCACTGCCGGCCTCACCGTCCGGTTTGGGGAACGGTTTTGGCGAGCGACACGGACTCCGCAGGGTCCGGCCACCGCCTCCTATCGGATGCAGGCGGACGCCCTGGTCGTGGATGCTTGGGGTCCGGGCGCCACGTGGGCGGTCGCCAAAGCGCCGACTCTAGTTGGCTCCCTCGACGATGTGGCGTCGTTCAAGCCCCAACACGATCTGATCGCCGATCTTCATCGTCGATTCCCTGGCCTCAGGATACCCAGGTCGGAGGCGGTCTTTGAGGCAATGGTTCCGGCCATCGTCGGTCAGAAGGTGACGAGCACCCAGGCGGCCCAGGGCGTGACCCGGATCTTGAGACATTTCGGTGAGCCGGCTCCTGGTCCTGCCGGGCTGCTCCTTCCGCCGGAGCCGGCGGTGCTCGCCCGGGCTGGGTATTGGACGTTCCACCCCTTCGAGATCGAGCGGCGGCGGGCGGATGCCTTGCTGCGGGCGGCGGGTGCGGCGGGGCGATTGGAAGAGGCGGTCGGGATGTCACCCGAGGCCGCTCTGGCCCGGTTAACCGCAATTCCGGGCATAGGTCCCTGGACCGCGGCCGAGGTCGCGCAGAGAGCCCTGGGCGATGCGGATGCGGTGTCGGTCGGCGATTATCACGTTCCCAACGCGGTTTGTTGGGCCCTGGCCGGTGAGGCCAGAGGGACCGATGAACGGATGTTGGAGTTGCTTGAGCCTTATCGTGGGCATCGCGCTCGCGTCCAGGCCCTGCTCCAATTGGGCGGTATCCAGGCCCCCAAGTTCGGGCCTCGGCGGGCGATCCGCTGGGTCGGAAGTACATAGGGGGCCGGACGCTCCGGCCCCCCAACGTGGAGTGCTAACTGAATGTGACGGGTGGGTAGCCGAGCGTGTCCGTCGCCCCGAACGCGGACTCAATCGCGCTGTAGGTGGGCTTCTCAACGAGGATGCGCTGAGTCGAACTCACGACAACTCCCATCGGACCCAGTCCGCGTCCGACCCCACAGGCCGGCGCTGTGCAGGTGCCCGAGGTCGTGTTACCTGTGAAGGTCTCGATGGTGGCGCGGGTGTGGGGATTGACAGTGAGGGTCTTGGCCACGGACCCAGCTGGAGTGTAGTAGGTGACGGTCACCGTGGCCGCCGCTGCCCCAGGGTTATGGATGGTGAGAAAGTCCCAGGTGTTGGCCTGGGTGGTCACGTCCGCAAAGCCCCAGAACATTGAGCGATCGAGTGCTCCGACCACGATGTGAGCGCCGCCGAAGCGGCCCCCGCCAAAGTCGTGGACCATATACATCGGACGCTCGGCGATGACCGGCTGGGTAGAGGTGATGTCGACCGAAACGCCGCCGAAGCCACGGCCCACCCCGCAGGCGGGTGGAGTGCAGGCCGCCGGGTTGGCAGGCGTCCCCGAGGTGTCGCCGGTGAAGACCTCGATCGTCGATCGGGTCAGTCCGTTGAGGCTGAATGTCTTGGTCGGCTGTGATCCGTCCCCCAACGAGTAGGTGAGGGTGACCGTAGCGGCGGTGCTGCCCGGATTGAGGACTGTCAGGTACTCGCGGAAGCCGGCCAAGGTGGTGCCTTCGGCGAAGTGCCAGTCGGTGCTGGGCACATCAGAACCGAAGTCATCATGACCGCCGTTGACCATACCGTCGCCGAAGTCGAAGTCTTCAACGTAGAAGGGGCGCTCGACGATGATCGGCAGGCTGTGGGAGTGGACTTTTACGGCCACTCCGCCGATGCCGGGGCCAACTCCGCAGGCGGGCGGCGTGCAATTGCCTGAGCTTAGGCCTCCATTAAAGACCTGCACCGTGGCGCGGCTGGTTGCGGCAAGGGTGAGCGTTTTGACAGGGGTCTGACCGCTGTCGGTGAAGTAATCAAGGTCGACTGTGACTGGGGAGATTGCGGTATTGACCAGCGTCAGGTACTCCTTGAACGCCGGCAGGGTGGATCCTTCCGCGAAGTAGCGGTCGATGTGAGGTTGGGCAACGCCAACCAAGTCGGTGGACCCATGCCATTTGCCCAGATCGAAGTTGAGAGTCCGTTCGACCACACCGGGATGAGGCAGGCTGACCTTTACCGCCACTCCCGAATGGCCGGCCGCGACGTCGTTGTTGACGTTTTCGGTCAATGTCTGGCCGGCCGTCAGGGCCCGCGTGATGGTCGCCGGGTGGGTCCCGTCGTCGAGGTAGTAGTCGATGGTTGCGTTGCCACTGAAGTTGGGCATGAATAGGGACAGATTCTCAGTGAATCCTGGCAGGGTGTTTCCCTCGGCGAAGTAGAAATTGGTCTGGCCCTCGACCAGGATTTGGGCCACATTGTTCCCATTGCCTTCGGCGAACCAGATGTTCTGGTTTGGGTTGCCGGCGGCGTCCGGGCCGCTGACCAGGTCGACAGGGTGGCTGGCAGCGGTCGGTATTCGGTAAGGGGTCACCACGCCTGTGGGAGTGATGCTGGCGACGGAGTCCTGGCCAACGGCGTCGAACCAGAGGTTACCGTCGGGACCTAGTGCGATTCCGCGTGGATTGACCCCAGTCAGGCCGGTCGGGTATTCCTTCATCCCGGTGCCATTGGTGTTCATGGTCCCGATCTGATTGGTCGCATCCTCAGTCCACCAGACGGTGCCGGAAGGGCCCATGGTGATCCCATGGGGGCCGGAACTCGCGGTGGTGGTCGGGTACTCGTGGACGGTCCCGGTGAGGGTGATGGAGGCGACCTGGCTCCCGTTCTTCTCCACGAACCAAAGGAGGTTATCGGTGGTGTCCGAGGTGATCCCGACAGGAGCTCCCGCAGCCGTGTACTCGTGGAGAAGGGTACCGGCGGTGGATATGACGCCGATCTTGTTTGCGGTCCTCTCTGTGAACCACAGGTTTCCATCCGGACCAGGTGTGATCTGAGTGGGTCCGGCATTGGCCGTCAGTCCACCGTATTCAGTGACCACACCCGCGGGAGTTATCCTGCCGATTTGATTGGCTGTCGACTCGGTGAACCAGAGGTTGCCATCGGGGCCACTGGTGATGCCGCCCAGGCCGGCATTGGCTGTGATGCCGGTCGAGAATTCCGTCACGATGCCGGACGGCGTTGTCTGGGCGATCTTGTTGCCCCCGGTTTCGGTCACCCAGAGGTTGCCATCGGGACCGGCAACTATGCCCGACGGACTGGCCGCCGTCGTGGGTAGCGGGTACTCATTGATGAACGCCGCGCTGGCCGTGCCGCCCCCGCCCCAGGCGAGAGCGGACACCAGCGATCCGGCGATCATCAGTGCCTTCGTTGGTTTCGATATCAAACGCATCGGAAAGACCTCCAATTTCAGTGTGGGATTTGTTCGGGTTGTGCACTCCCACACAGGATTGGACGGTTGCGTTGTAATGAAATTGCGCCTCGGAGAGAGTTCTTACAGAACTCTGAGCGGCTCTTTACCCGCCTAACTACCAGCTATGGATCGACGAGTTCGAACCAAGTGGGTCCCGCCGGAAGCAGAAACGGGGTTCCGCCGCTGTTCAGCAGCTTGAGGGGGCGGTCGGTTTGGGTCAGATCCCAGGTCCCGGTGAAATGCTCCCCTCGGGTGTAGATGTCGGCCGGCCCGCTCCCATTGAGGTTGAAATCGATTCCATCCGCCCCGGCCACGTCCTCGACATAGCCCGCGTCGAAATGAGAAACCTTGATCAGCACCACGTTGGTGATCTGGACCGGCTTGCTGCCGTTGGTGGCGTCCACCTCCGTGCCTGCTTCGGATGAGTACGTGTACGTATGGGTGGCGGCACTGTAGGCATAGGAAACCGTGTGGGCGAAGGACTGGGTGAACGTGAATTGGGTGACTGGATCTCCGCCGACCGGGTCCGCTCCGGTGGCGATTATGGGATAGCTCACCTTGCGGCCCAGATCCGCGATGCCGGTGCGCAGATTGTCACCAGTTGTGTAGAGGTTGTGGGGTGCGTAGCGGTAGTAGTCCCGGGCCATGTACTTGCCACCCCCGCCGTTCTCGTCCAGCGTCGGCGCCCCATTTTGCAGAATCTGGCTCAGGACCTTGTTGCTGGCGCCGGAATAGAAGAGGACGCCGCCATATGCCTGGAGCAGCTTCAGGCTGACCAGGCGCGCGGAGCGGAGTGGTTCGATCTTGGAGGCCCCTTGGGGGTTGAAATAGATGGCGGTAAATCGGGTGATACCACCCTCGGTCAAATACTCGAATACGATGTCCGCCTGCTGTATCCCGGAGTGGGGGAGCGAATCGTTGGCGTTCTCAATCTGAACCATGGCCGGAGCCGGACGGGAAGAGGCGGTGAGAATGGAGGAGGCCGTCGATCCGGGCGTACGAGGTGGGACCAATACGGTTGGGTTTGTCTTCGATGAACACCCCGACATCAGGATCAGAAGGGCGGCAACGCAGACGGGAGTCCTCATCAGCATGCAGGCCCCAACGGGGGTCGCCTTAAGCGAGTTCCTCCAGGAGGCTCTGGAATTGTTCGCGGGTGGGCCGGAGGTGGCTCTCGTCTAGGTCCCGAAGGGGGGCGGCGGCCAAGCCCTCGTGGGTTGCGAAGTCGGCCATCTCACCGTCGTAGTACAGCAATCCGGTGACCATCTGGCCCTGCTTGCGGCCATCCTCGATCGTCTTCAAAGCGGTGATGCGGTCGTTAGGCTGGTATTCGGAATCGAGCTTGCGGAGGAGGAGATGAGACCCGTCATGGAGGCGCACATCCTGCGTCTCCCCGGGCTCATAGTCGATGTGAACCTCTTCAAAATAGGGGATGAAGGTAACGTCTTGGAGGGTCTCGTCGTGCTCTTTGACCCAGCTGTAACTCTTGGTCGAGCCATCGTGGTCATTGAAGGTGACACACGGTGAGATCACATCGAGGAGCGCGGTGCCGCGGTGAGCGAGGGCGGCTTTGATAAGGGGAACCAGCTGCTTGCCGTCGCCGCTGAAAGAGCGAGCGACGAAGGTACAGCCCAAGGTCAGAGCGACCGCGCAGGGGTCGATGGGTGGAAAGCTGTTGACGCTGCCTTTCTTCTGCACCGAGCCGATGTCCGCGGTGGCCGAAAACTGGCCCTTGGTGAGCCCGTAGGTGCCGTTGTCTTCAATCACGTAGGTGCAATCGACGTTGCGGCGGATGAGGTGAGCAAACTGACCCAGGCCGATCGACATGCTGTCACCGTCTCCACTGAGCCCGAGCATGATCAGATCGCGGTCGGCGAGCTGGGCCCCGGTGGTAATGGCTGGCATCCGACCGTGAACCCCGTTGAAGCCGTGGGCGGCCTCGACCAAATAGGCCGGAGTCTTGGATGAGCATCCAATACCGCTCATCTTGGCCAGCTGGGTGGGCTCGATGCCGAGCTCGTACATGGCCTTGATCAGATGGTTGGTGATGGAATTGTGCCCGCAACCGGCGCAGAGGGTGGTCGGCAGCCCGCGATAGGCTTCCCGGGCTAGGCCGAGGCGATTGACAGTCACGCTCATACCGGCACCGACTCCACCTGAAGGATGGGCTCGGAGATCGCCGCTGAGGTGATGGGTCGGCCGTCGTAATTGCGGATCGAGCGCAGGCGTCCGACCAGTTCGGGGGCCAGATCGAGCCTGATCAGGTCGAACATCTGGCCGTCCCGGTTCTGCTCGACAACGTATACCCGCTCGTGTTCACGGACGAAATCTGCCACCGACGAAGCCAGTGGCAGCGCCCTCACACGCAGGTAATCGACCGGAAGACCGGCGGCCGCCAGCTCGTCCCTGGCCTCGACGATCGCGGGGTGGCTGGATCCAAACGCGATCACTCCGATGGTCGAACCGGCGCTCTCGACGATTGGCGCCGGCACCGCTGAGCGAGCGGTTTCGTGCTTCTTGGCCAGCCGATCCAGGTTGCGAGCGTAGACCTCGGCGCTCTCGGTGTAGCGGGCCTCCTCGTCATGACCGGAACCCCGGGTGAAAAAGCCCGCGGCCGGATGCTTGGTACCCGGTAGGGTGCGGTAGGGGATACCGTCGCCATCGACGTCGCGGTAGCGTCCCCAATCGCCCTTGAGACGGTCGAGGTCAGCCGCACTGAGGACTTTGCCCCGGTCGAATGGCTTGTCTGGGTATCTGAGAGGCTTTGACATCCAGAGGTTCATGCCCAAATCGAGATCGCTGAGGATGAAGACAGGGGTCTGGAAGCGATCGGCGAGATCGAAGGCTTCAGTTCCAAATTCGTAGCACTCCTCCACCGAACCCGGCAGCAAAACGATGTGCTTGGTGTCGCCATGCGAGAGGGTGTAGACAAAGCCGATGTCCGCCTGGGCCGTCCGGGTGGGCAATCCGGTGGAGGGGCCAACCCTCTGAATGTCGAAGATCACGACGGGAACCTCGGCGTA
>DASZFH010000243.1:0-7218 GCA_035939985.1 Candidatus Dormiibacterota bacterium | reverse complement strand
AGGGCAGACCCAATCTAGCGCCGTCCCTTATACACAATCCGTTGCTCGAGTGGCTCCGTGCTTATCCCTTCAGATCAGAATGCGTATTGAAGAAAGAGCATGTCTGCGCACCGGCGCAGGCTGACCAGGCGGCCCCATCGACCCTGGTTGGGGAGGAATTCGAACGAACCAGAGAACCGCTGACGCTCTTTCCCTCCTCCCGCCACTACTGGGGAAAGGGTGAGGAAGAGCTGGTCGACGCAGCCGGCGTCAAGCAGCGATCCCATTAGAGCTGGACCGCCTTCGGTCAAGACCCGACGATGGCCGTCGTGAGCAACGACATCCGCCAGATCCAGCGCGGCCACCGCCCCGTCCCCCGGGATAACCCTTGCCGATGGGCGCAAACCCGCCGGGAGACGGTCGATACCACCGGCTGTGGTGAGGACGATCGCGCCTGCGCCGAAGACCGGGTGGCCTGGGTCGAGATCGCCAGAGGCAGTTACGACATATAGCTGAGGTGGTGACAAGGGCAGTTTCAGGTGCCGCCGCAGTGAATCGTAGAGGCCCTCAGCGCTGGGGAAGACCCGGGCCGGAGTCCACAGGTGCTGGGGTTCGGCACGAAGGGTTCCGGCGCCGATCACGATTGCATCCGAGCTCGCGCGCAGGACCCCCATCAAGAATCGATCAGCCTCACTGGCTCCACTGATCAGACGACCGGCCGCTCCCTGGTGTTTCCCAAACGCCACCACCCCGTCCAGCGAACATACGAAGTTGCCGTACCACCCCTTCTCCGGCAGCCGCAGGTTGCCGTATCCCGACGCAAGCTCCGGCGGGACCGCCAATGGCTCCGGACTTTCCAGCTCAAAAAGCGTCTCGTACTTGATCAAGCCGGGATCTCAGTTGACGATGGAGACGCCACCGCCTCAGCGTAACAATCGCCGCCTGGCCGGCGCATCATTGTGTCTGCACCCATGGGGACCTCAGCACTCGATCTACCTCCGCGCCGTGAGTCAGCTCCCGATGCAATTCCTAAAACCTGGCCGGCGGTACTCACCCTGATGATCCTGTCGCCGGTGTGTGGTGAATTGATTCCCGGCTCAACCCCCCTCCTGTCCTTCATCAACCCGGTGGTCCTCATCTACTTCATCACCTTTTATGGAGCCGGAGCGGTGATCACGAGAGAGGTCGCCCGGCGCCAAGGCTTGGGGTGGGCGGGAATCGTCTTGCTCGGGGCCGCGTACGGGGTGCTGGAGGAGGGCCTGACCGTGACCAGTTGGTTCAATCCCCATTGGCCCGGAGTCATCTTCATGGGCACCTATGGCCGCAGCTTCGATACCAGCTGGGTATGGGCCGCTCAGCTGACTCCCTACCACGCAATCATCAGCATCACGACTCCAATCGTCGTCGTGGAGAGGCTGTTCCCGTCGCTGGCGACAACACCCTGGCTCGGCCAACGCGGGCTACGCCGGATGATCTGGGTACTTGGGATCTCGTCGGCCGTCAGCCTAGCCGCGTTTGGCTTCATCAGCTTCCGGCAACAGGGCTACAGCCACCCACCCCCAGCATGGTTCGTGGCGCTGGCTATCGCAGCTGGGCTAGTTTGGTTAGCCCTCCGCCAACACGACTTCAGGAGGACCGAAGCGACAAGCGGGAGGCGTCCCCCAAGACTATGGAGCCTACGTGCTTTCGCCCTCATCGCGACCGCACTCGTCTGTTTTTCCGCTTGGTCTGGTCCCCATCTTGTCCCAGCGCCCGTCGCGGTCGCCATCATCGCAATTACGCTCGCAACGGCTGCCTGGAAGGTAAGCACCTGGTCAAGGCGGCCAGGATGGGGCACCGATCATGCGTATGCTCTCGCTTCGGGTACTCTCCTCTTGTTCGTTTTCGGGGCTCCCATTGGTCAACCGCATGCGAGGCCAGAGGCGATCGCCGTAGCGTTTGTGGCCCTGGTCGGCCTGATTATCCTCTCGCGGTTAAAGGCGCCGGTCAGCGCTCAGGCAGAACCTGCTGACCGCCTCTTAGGCCGGGTTTAGCCCCGCTCAGACCCGAACCGTCACAGAGCGTCCAAAGGCGGCAGGTGAGCGCTCCCAGGCCAGTGGAATGCTGGCGGACGCCGCCGCCTTGCGAAGTCCTTCGACACTCCCGCTAAGCGACCGTGGATCAGGCGACCCCGATTCGGATACTCGGGACGGGTAGGTGTCGATCAGCTCTCCTCCTTGATGGATGTCAAGCCGGGCAAAGCCCGCACGGGGGTCAGAAAACCACGTCCCGACCACCGTGTCGAGATGACTTGAAAGAGCTTCCGCAAGCCCCGGCACGAATTCCGGGAAAGAGAGATAGCTCCAGGCGCCGCCGCCCTCTGGGCTGGTCGTTACGGTGACAACCACTTCCGACGCATCGGGGTCTGGGTTCTCCGCCAACGCCTCCAGTGTCTCCAGCACGACCTCAGCAGGAGCCTTGATGGATGCTCCCGCACGGGGAGCAAGGGCCGCAGGACCAAGAGATGACAACGACATGAAGGTATTATTGTCCGCAGGGACTGGGAGTTGGATTTAACTGAGCCTGTTTTACTGACTGCTGAGGGCCTTGAGAAGCTCAAGCGTGACTTGGACGCTACGCGTGAGCGACGGGTCGACGCGGCCGACCGCCTCAAGGAGGCCGCTCAACCCGGGGATATCGAGGATAACCCCGAGTTCGAGCAAGCCAAGGAGGAGGTTGCTCTTCTTGATGCACGCATCTATGAGCTGGAAGAGATGATCGGTCGCGCCAAGATCATCACCGAGTACCACGGCACCAGTGCGATGGCCGGCTCGACCATCGACGTGGTGGACGAGGATGGAAATGCTGATACATACCACCTGGTTGGTGCTGTGGAAAGCGATCCCGGCACCGGGCGAATCTCAGTCGAGTCTCCCATCGGTCGTGCCCTGGTCGGTCACCGGGCTGGCGACAAGGTCAAGGTGAATATCCCCTCAGGCCTCGTGGTCCTGAAGGTCAAGGGCGTCCACTAGGAGCGGTCCTAGAGACCAGGCCTTCGGAGCTGTTCTTATCCGATCAGCTCCGGTTACGCACGTAAGCAATCGCAGCTTCAGCCAAGGATGCCCACCGGTCCCGATTAGCGTATGGCACTTGGACCCACTCCTTCATAGGCCTCCCCATGGCCGAGGGATCGAACAGATGGGCTCCGTCCAGGGCGAGGGCTGTGGCGTGGGCCGCCCCGGCCAGCTTGAAAGTCATCGAATCGTTGAACAACCCGGCCGCGGCCTTGCCATCGACCTTGAGACAGGGCATTCCAAACATCTTGCTGGCAACCACCGAATGGCCATCGGTAATCTCGGTAATGAGGGCCTCATATACAGCCAGGGCCGCCCGCGCGGCATCCTCCTCTGCGGCGCTTAGCTTCTGCTTCACGAATCGATTATGTACCCCAATTGGGTTGACCGACGCTGGCCACTAGGACCGATTTGTGACCGCGGCGCTCTCGAAGGTTGCCATCTCGTTAAGGAGCCGGACCGAGGCCTCGACCAGAGGCAGCGCCAGGACGGCTCCGGTACCCTCGCCAAGGCGAAGCCCCAGGTCCAGGAGCGGCTCCAAGCCGAGCGCAGCCAGGGTCGCGCGGTGGCCCAGTTCCGCCGAGCAATGCGAGGCGATCAGGAACTCGGATACGGACGGGTCGATCCGAACTGCCGCCAGGGCCGCCGCTCCCGAGACGAAGCCATCAATCAAGACGGGCTTCCGGCGACTGGCCGCCTCGACCATTACCCCAACCAACCCGGCGATCTCCAGCCCTCCCAGTGCCGCCAAAGTGTGCAAAGGATCACCTAGGGCGGCCCGGTTGATCTCCAGCGCTTTGGCTACCGCCTCGCGTTTGCGATCCAACCCCTGATCATCAACCCCGGTACCTCGGCCCACGATCTCAACTGGATGTAGACCCGTGAAGGCACAAACCAGTGCCGCTGAAGGGGTTGTGTTGCCGATTCCCATGTCGCCGGTGAGAACGATGTCAAGTCCATGTTGAATTTCATCCCTGACCAGGGAGCGACCGTGTTCAATGGCGAGGGTGACCTCGTCCGCGGTCATGGCCGGACCCGAGCTGATGCTGGCCGTGCCACGTCTCACCTTCAGGGCCTTGAGATCGGGATGGGGGTCCATTTCCGCCGCCACCCCAAGGTCGGCTACCACCACGCGGACGTTCATCTGGCGAGCCAGGACGTTGATCGCCGCCCCCCCGCGAAGAAAATTTTGGACCATCTGAGCTGTGACCTCGCGGGGGTAAGCGCTGACCCCCTCCAAGGCAACTCCATGGTCTGCCGCCAGCGTGAATACGACTCGATCCGCCAGGGGGACGTCGAGTTTGCCCGCCATCCCCGCAAGCCTCACCGAGAGTCCCTCAAGGCGGCCTAGGCTCCCTGTCGGTTTGGTCAATTGGTTCTGACGTTGAGTGGCAAGTTCCATGGCGTGAGCATCCAAACGAAGGTTTACGGGTGGACCAGCATACGAGAACGGGTCTTCCTGGAGTGATGGCCGCTCGCCCCAGCGGTCAAGGAAGATCACGTCCGCAATCGGGAGTCGCTTCTCCCAACCAACCAGCTCCAGCAATGGTGCCGCTGGAATGGCCTGAGGCCACCCCAGGCAGAGGATCGCCAGGGGTCGGATGTGGGGCGGAATACCCAGAGCTTGCTGGACCTCCCCCGGATGGAAGAAACTCACCCACCCCATCCCAACTCCCTCTGCCCTGGCTGCCAACCAAAGATTCTGGATTGCGCAGCACGCGCTGAAGAGGTCGTTGTCAAGATCGCTGTACCTTCCCAGAACGTGATTCCCGCCCCTGGTCGGGTCAACTGTGACCACCACAACCTCAGGACAATCGAGAATCCCCTCGACTTTCAAGCGCATGAAGTCGGTACTTCGGCCAGGATCCTCCGCCATCGCGGCTGCCGCCGCCTGGCGCTGGCGCTCTGCGCTATCGCGCAGCCTGACCCGCAGATCGTGATCGCGCACCCGGATGAAACTCCATGGCTGCATGAATCCGACCGAGCCTGCATGGTGCCCCGCCCATAAGATCCTGCTCAGGACCTCGTCTGGGATTGGATCTGCACGGAAATGACGGATATCCCGACGCTCACCGATCACCTTATAGACGGCGTCACGCTCAGCTTGGGAAAATGTTGCCGCAGACTTTTCCAGCTGCGGGTACTGTTCCTGGAAATTGGACGGCGGGACGATGGGGGTCATTTCTTGGCTGGGCGCGATTGTCGAGGGCGCGGTGGCCGGGAGCGAGGGGCCAACGGCTTCGCCTCACTTTCGTCTTCCAATGCGGACACCGCCGATGCCTCCTTGTATCTCTCTTCAAGAGTTTCCACCACGCTCCGACTGGCGGACAGGATACTTCGCAACTGGGGGTTGTCAGGCGGCAGCTCGGTCGTTTCGACGGACGCGGGCACCGACTCAGTAGAACTCGGGAAGGTCTTGGGCGGGCGCACCGCGACCAAGGTCCCGATCACGCCCAGCAGGCATCCAGCCAAAGCTGCCAGGAAGAGGCCAAGAATTTGAGGCACGTTGATTAGCATGCGACATATCGGGCTGCCTTTGTCGTCAGCGCGAGCCCGGAGATCGTCGCAGGGCCGAATACCTCGGCAGTGCCCTCAAAGGTCGGGGACGCCTTACCCTGTGACCATGGGGTGGGTATGAGATGAGCGGGGAGGTTCAGCTTGTCTACGGCGACGAGTTCGGCGCCTATCGGCTCTCTGCCAGCCATCCCATGCAGCCTATACGCCTTCAACTCACCTACGAGCAGATGGGAGCCTGCCAGCTGCTTGGGGACTGCTTGATAACGGCACCGAGAGCCGCGACCCTGGACGAGATCGGTCTGGTCCACGACCGGAGTTACATCGAGACGGTCCGCCAACTCAGCGAGCCGCAAGACTTCGGCCCCAAACTTCGGGCCGTTGGGAACCGTCACGGCTTGGGCTCGAGTGACAACCCGATCTTTGCGGGGATGCACCAAGCCGCCGCGACGATCGTGGGAGCGTCGATACAGGCCGCCCGAGCCGTCCATTGCGGCGAGGTATTGCACAGCTTCAACGTGGGTGGCGGCTACCACCACGCCAACCGGGCGGCGGCATCCGGCTTTTGCATTTACAACGACGCGGCGGTGGCGATCGCCTGGCTCCGGGCTCAGGGCCATCGCGTGGCCTACGTCGATGTCGATGTCCATCACGGAGACGGCACTGAATCCATCTTCGACGGCGATCCCGAGGTGCTGACCATCAGCTTGCATGAAAGTGGACGTTACCTCTTCCCCGGGACGGGTTTCCCCGCTGACTGCGGTGCAAGCGGAGCCCCCCAGGGCGCGGCCAACCTGCCCTTTGAGCCTGGTACGTGGGACGAGCCGTGGCTGGCCGGTTTCGAGGCGGTGGTCCCCCCATTGCTGCATCGCTTCCGTCCAACCATCCTGGTCACCCAAGATGGGTGCGATACCCATGTCTTGGACCCTCTGGCCGACCTTCAGTGCACAACTAGGATCTGGCCCAAGGTCGGCGCTCGCTTCCACCAGCTCGCCCATGAGCTATGCCAGGGGAAATGGGTGGCGCTGGGCGGCGGAGGCTATGCGATCCGAGAGGTCGTGCCGCGTGCCTGGACGCTGTTCTTTGCTGAAATGCTCGATAAGGCCGAAAACACCGCTGATCTTCTCGACCCGCAGATGTGGGCACCGCCACCGACCATCGCGGATCGAGTTTGGTCAGCCCTCGAGGTCGACCTCGGGGCCCTGTCGGCGGCTCACTTGATGCCCCTCCACCTTCCTTAGGCCGAGGGGGTCGGGCGGGCCGGAGGGGTCGGGGGCTGAGGGGGGGCCGGCAAGCTGGACAGTCCTGATCCGTAAATGGTGATGTAGGAAGGACTGGGCGGCGGTGGTGGCTGGCGGTTCATCGCACCTTTGGTCACCCAACCGACCAACAGCAAAATCGGGAAAATCAACCAGATCATCCAACGAAAGTTCTTTGTCATAACTCCCTGTCCTCAGCCGGACACTCTATCAGGTTAGTAGGGTTTTCTCTGCTCACCAGCTCCGCACAACTGATCTCTGGCCCAAGCCTATCGCTTAAGCAGCGCAGTGACAGCGGGAGGGGAAACCATGGGCACAAAGGAAAGGGAGAGCCAACGGGCTCCCCCTTTTCTGGTCGCGGCCGCGAGCTAGCCTGGCTAGCCGACCGGTGGCGCTGGCGGCAGTGGTGGCAA
>DASZFH010000242.1:0-1556 GCA_035939985.1 Candidatus Dormiibacterota bacterium | reverse complement strand
GGCCCCGGAAATCCAGCCCGCGAGTCACATCGAAGGTATGGCTGACGGACAGCAGGACCGCCCCAACCAGAACCGTCAACGGGAGCAGGCACAGCGGCGAATTCAGCAAGTCGATCCGGCCGGCCGGGGCAACTGGAGATTGCGCTTTCACTAACGCAGATCCAGGTAGTGAACGGCGGAGTGGCGAAAGAGGGAACCGCCGGTTCTGGCGAGAAAGGCCCGAGTTGCCACCCGGGCCGACTCGATCAGGCCCTCGGCCTGGCCTTGCGTCACTGCCTGGTCGGCGTCGGCTGACAGGACAGGACAGAGAACGGCGATCCTGGCCCGCTCTCGGAGGCGCTCAAAATCACTCAACATCCGGTGGTGCAGGCTGAGCTGGAGCGTCCGGGCGATCATTCCCCCCCAGCTCCTGGGAATCGCCTCGAGCTCGGCCCCCGCCATCAGGGAAATGGCCAGTATTTCCCTCGCCCCCTCCTCGACGGCCACCGAGATCGGGGTGTTGTCAACCACCCCCCCATCAAGGTAGGTATTGGGGCCGATCGTGACCGCCGGGTACAGGCCGGGGATGGCGGTCGAGGCCAGCAGGGCTGGGCCTAAGGGTCCGGATCGAAACACAACCCGCAGACCGGAGCCAAGGTCGGTGGCCAGGACCGAGAGCGGAATACGCAAATCTTCGAACTGGCGGCAGCCCGTCAGCTCCTCGACCCTGATGATGAGTCGCTCGATGCTGGTGGAGGGGACGAGGCTGGCCCGGCCCTGGAGGCGGGACAGGAGCATCCCGGCTGGGCGGCGCCGGAAGACCTGGCGAACGTGCTCTCCCTGCCAGAACTGGCGGACCATCTGAGCACCGGCCAAAGTTGGGAAGGCGGCGATACCAGCTCCATTGAGGGCGCCAACACTGGACCCGACGACGTGACCGGGGGAATCGAAGCCACTCTCGAACAGAGCCATCAGGACCCCTGCCTGGGCGGCCCCACGGGCTCCGCCACCGCCCAACACGAGCGCACGAGAGGAACTCACCGGCGATGGCTGCCTCCCGATAGAGGGCGCCCCTCAGAGAGGGAAGACCTCTGGTTAGGTGCCTTCCTCCCAGGAAGTCAGGTAATGCTTCTGCTCATCGGTCAAGGTATCGATCTCAACCCCCATGGCGCGCAGTTTAAGCCGGGCCACGTCCGCGTCGATCTGGGGCGGAACGTCATAGACGATCGGCTTCAGCGAGGCGGCGTTGGCGACCATGAACTCGGCGCAGAGCGCTTGATTGGCGAAGCTCATGTCCATAACGGCGGCCGGGTGGCCCTCCGCCGCAGCCAGGTTGATCAGGCGTCCCTCGCCAAGCAGATGGAGCCGGCGCCCATCGCTCATCTTATACTCCTGGACCGACTCTCTGACCACCCGCACGGAAGTCGCCAGCTCATCGAGAGCCTTGATGTTGATCTCTGAGTTGAAGTGGCCCGAGTTGGCCAGGATGACCCCGTCCTTCATTGCTTCGAAGTGGTGGCGGTCGATAACGTTGAGGTCTCCGGTCACGGTGACGAAGATGTCTCCGATAGCTGCGG
>DASZFH010000241.1:0-3238 GCA_035939985.1 Candidatus Dormiibacterota bacterium | reverse complement strand
AAACCATGAGGACGCCCGAACCGCCGGCTCCCCAACTCAACCGGACGGGAGCATCAGCCGACCGCTAAGTCCCTAAGAGAGGACCCGGGAAGTCTATATCGACTCTAGAGAACGACGTTCTCGGTTTCGCTATCGAAAATGTGGATCCGGCGCATGTTGACCCCCAAGCGGATGCGATCCCCCGGAGCGACGTCCAGGTGAGGGTCCACGCGAGCCACAACGGAGTCCGCGCCGACCAATCCATAAAGGTACTGATCCGAGCCCAGCACCTCCACCACTTCGATCTTCATCTCGATGACGGTACCGCCCTCCTGGGGGTGCTCGTCGAGATCCTCGGAGCGGATGCCGAGGATGCCCTTCTGGATGTTGAGGTGGCGAGGCAGCTCAAGTGTGAACCCGGAGGCCGTGACCGTCGTCCCTTGGATCGTGACTGGGATGAAGTTCATCTTGGGGCTACCCACGAACCCGGCCACATACATGTTGGCGGGGTGGTCGTAGAGCTCCCGAGGTGGAGCCACCTGCTGCAGGTTGCCATCTTTCATGACCGCGATCCGGCTACCCATCGTCATGGCTTCGACCTGGTCGTGAGTGACGTAGATAAACGTCGCGCCGAGCTGGTCATGCAGCTTCTGGAGGTTGATCCGGGTTTCCACCCGAAGGGCCGCATCAAGGTTAGAAAGCGGCTCGTCGAGAAGGAACACGCGGGGGTTACGAACGATGGCTCGACCCAGGGCCACGCGCTGTCGCTGTCCGCCGGAGAGTGCCGCTGGCTTGCGCTTGAGCAGGTGCTCCAAGCCCAAAACCCGGGCAGCCTCTTTGACTTTGAACTCAGCTTCCTTTCCCGGCACCTTTCGCATCTTCAGCCCGAAGGCCATGTTCTCGTAGACGCTGAGATGGGGGTAGAGGGCGTAGGACTGGAAAACCATCGCAATGTCCCGCTCACGAGCGGGGACCGCATTGACGACTCGATCTCCGATCCTGATCTCGCCCTCACTGATGTCTTCGAGGCCCGCCAACATCCGGAGCGCGGTTGTCTTGCCGCATCCTGAAGGGCCGACCAAGACCATGAATTCCGTATCGTTGATCTGTAGGTTGAGGTCGCGCACCGCGACCGTGTCTCCGAACCGCTTGGTTACCTTTTCGTATGTGACTGATGCCATGCCGAGGACAATCTTAATGCGTCAGGCCGAGCGGGGTCGGGACGCCTCCGCCTGGCTCTCATAACGGCTGATGTCGGCCTCGTGGAGGAGGGTGATCGCGATCTCATCCCAGCCGTTGAGGAGGCACTGGCGATTGAACTCAGGCAGGGTGAAGGATTCGCTGAAACCGTCGGCTACGACGCACTGAGTTTCAAGGTCGATGTTGATCTGAAAACTGGGGTCCTCGGCGGCAAGGTCGAGCAACTGCCGCACTTTGCCTTCCGGTAATTCGACCGGGACCAGCCCGATCTTGAGACAGTTGGTCTTGAAAATGTCCGCGAAGGACGAGGCGATCACCGCCCGATAACCGGCGTCCTGGAGCGCCCAGGGAGCGTGCTCCCGCGAGGACCCACAACCGAAATTGGGGCCGGCGACCAAGATCGGAGCGCCCTGGTATTCAGGGCGATCCAGAACAAAGTCAGGCTCCCTGCGCCAGTCGTAGAACAGGAAAGGTCCAAAGCCCGACCGTTCGATCCGCTTGAGAAACTGCTTGGGGATAATCTGATCGGTGTCGACGTTAGCTCGATCAAGGGGCGCCATCCGCCCCCGGACTCTCCGGACAGCTTCCATCAGCCCCCCATCTCAGGCATCTGTCGGACATCGACCAGATGACCAGCCAGTGCGGCCGCCGCCGCCATCACCGGGCTGACCAGGTGGGTTCGTCCCCCACTCCCCTGGCGACCTTCGAAGTTGCGATTGCTGGTCGATGCGCACCGCTCGCCGGGAGCCAGGATGTCAGGGTTCATACCCAGGCACATTGAGCAACCCGCATCGCGCCATTCGAACCCGGCGGCCCTGAAGACGGCATCCAAACCCTCCGCTTCCGCCGCCAGCTTGACGGCGGTGGAACCCGGGACGACCAGCGCCTTGACCCGATCGCTGACCTGATGGCCCCGGACTATGCCAGCTGCGGCGCGGAGGTCCTCCAGGCGAGCGTTGGTGCAGGAGCCTATGAATACCCGGTCGATGGCGATGTCCTGCATCGCGGTTCCAGGAGTCAGGGCCATATAGGTCAGGGCCCTTTCGGCAGATTCATCGACCGGCTCCGGAATCCGCGCTGTGATCGGCACCGACTGACCGGGGTTGGTTCCCCAGGTCACAAACGGTTCCAGTTGATGGGCGTCGATCTCGACGACCTGGTCAAAAACGGCCTGATCATCGCTCTGGAGTGTTCGCCACTCGTCCAAGGCCCGCTCCCAATCCCGACCCTTGGGGGCGTGGGGGCGACCCTCCAGGTAGCTGAACGTGGTCTCGTCGGGGGCAACCAGCCCGGCTCTGGCACCGCCCTCGATCGACATGTTACAGATCGTCATTCGGCCTTCCATGGATAGCGCTCGGATGGTCGAACCCCTGTATTCGATCGCAAAACCTTGCCCGCCGGCCACCCCGATGCGGTTGATGATGCCGAGGATGACGTCCTTTGCGGTGACCCCAAGGGGCAGATCCCCCTGCACCTCAACCGCCATCTGGCGGGGGGGAACCTGGGTTAAGCACTGAGTCGCGAGGACGTGCTCAACTTCCGAAGTTCCGATGCCGAAGGCGAGCGCTCCCATGGCCCCGTGGGTTGAAGTGTGGGAGTCGCCACAGACGATGATTTTGCCGGGCTGGGTCAAGCCCAATTCAGGCCCTATCACATGCACGATCCCTTGGCGGCGATGGCCAATTCCATAGAGCCGGATCTGCTCCCGATCGCAGTTTGCCTTGAGGGCATCCATCTGTCGCCGCGAGGTCTCGTCGGCGGCCCGTGGGCCCCCGATAGTAGGCACGTTGTGATCCATGGTGGCGACGGTCAGGTCTGGCCGCCTGACCTTCCTGCCCGCCATTTGCAGCGACTCGAAGGCCTGGGGAGAGGTGACCTCGTGAACGAGGTGCAGATCGACGTAGAGCAGGTCTGGCTCTCCCGGCGCAGATCGAACCAGGTGTCGCTCCCAGATCTTTTGAACCAATGTCGCCGCCATTTGTATCCAATTTACCTGGGCCCGAAATCAACGGTGGACCAGGGGCGCGCGGATTTGGCTCAAATGCCGTAACATTTCTGC
>DASZFH010000240.1:0-12757 GCA_035939985.1 Candidatus Dormiibacterota bacterium | reverse complement strand
CATCTCGCAGCCCAACTCGCGCAGGATGGCCTCCTGGGCGCGTTCTTCGATGCCCTCGGCGATCATGGCCAGGTGGAGTGTGGACCCCAGCTGGATGATGGCCTGGACGAAGGCATCCTTGTCGGCGCTGTCGCCAAGCCCAGCTACGAAGGGCCGCGCGATCTTCAGAATGTCGATGGGCAGATGCTCCAAACGGCTCAATGACGAGTAGCCGGTACCGAAGTCATCCACAGCTAGGCGG
This sequence comes from Candidatus Dormiibacterota bacterium, assembly GCA_035939985.1. Classification (GTDB taxonomy): domain Bacteria; phylum Chloroflexota; class Dormibacteria; order Dormibacterales; family Dormibacteraceae; genus DASZFH01. Next base: position 12,516 of record DASZFH010000240.1, on the reverse strand, counting down.
ACACCGGCGCGGCGCAGTCGCTCCATCTGATCCATCACCTGTTTCGAATCCTGCATCACCACGCTCTCAGTGATCTCCAGGATGAGGGTGCGGGGGGGGAGCTGGGTTGCCTTCAAAGACTGAAGGACGTGCTCCGCAAACCCCGGTTCCAGCAATTCCCGTGACGACACGTTGACGCAGATCATCAGATCGTTGCGACTCGGGCGTGCCACCTGCCAGCGTCGACACGCCAGGCAGGCCTCACGCAGGACATAACGGCCGACCTGGACGATCAGACCCGTCTCCTCGGCGATCGGAATGAAGTCATCGGGGTTGACCAGGCCCTTCTGGGGATGGATCCACCTGACCAGCGCCTCGCTGCCCACGATTTCTCCCGTTCTGAGATCGACGATGGGCTGGAAATGAACCAGGAATTCCGAACGTTGAACGGCCCGCTGGAGGTCCGCCTTCAATTCGTGTCGCTTGACCACTGCCTCGGTCATGGTCGTTTCGAACACCGCCAACCGCGACTTGCCTCGGCTCTTGGCCATATACATGGCCACATCCGCGTTGCGGAGCAACATCTCCGAACTCTGACCGTGGTCGCAAACCACGACCCCCACGCTGGCGTTGATCTGGACTTCCTCAACCAAGAGCGGGAAGGGAGCGCGCAGAGCCGAGATCATCCGTTCCGCCACCTGGACCGCTCCCGCCTCCGAAATGTTCTCGTCGATGAGGATGCCGAACTCGTCGCCACCCAGGCGGGCAGCCATATCCTGTGGCCGCAGGCAGGCTCGGAGGCGCTCCGCCACCGCGATCAGGAGCTGATCGCCGGCGCCGTGGCCGAGGCTGTCGTTGACGGTCTTGAAATCGTCCAGGTCCATGAACAGGAGTGCCGGGCCTACCACCCGCCCGGGTTTCAGAGCGGCCTCCAATCGATCTATGAAGAGGGCGCGGTTGGGCAGGTTGGTGAGAGCGTCGTGAAAGGCAAGGTGACGGAATCGCTGCTGCAGCTTGCCCTTCTCGATCGCGACCGCGGTGTGCCCCACCAGGACCGAGAAGAGTTCTTGGTCAGCCCGGTCGAAGCCACCCAGATCGCCGAGGCGATTCGCCACCGCCAGGAGGCCAATGTCGCCGCTTTCCCCACGCACGGTGGCCATTAGACAGCTGCGGATCTTTACCGGTGAGATGTGCCGATTCAGCTCTTGGTGGGCAGGACCGCGATGGATCCGGATTGGACCCCCGTTGGAGGGATGGGTTCCCGATTCCAGAACGGCCCATTCCTCCTCGGACATCGGCTCCATGAGCGAGGACTGGTCACCCGGTCCCAGGGTGCTTCTGTATGCGGGGAACTCTTCACCCTCGGCCAGGAGGACCATTTCCGCCACCTCGGCCTTGAACATGGTCCGTGCAGTAGCCAAGAGGCCGATCAACACTGAATTCAGATCATCAGAGGGTTGAAGCTTGTGGGCTGAGTCATAGAGAAAGCGGATCCCTTCGTGCTTGCGCCGCTCGGCCGTGTAGGCCCGGTAGGCGAAATAGAGCCCAAGCGCGGGAACGACGAGGAGGACCCCGGCGGTCCGCTGGAGCAGCAACACAGTCACCCAAGCCAGAGCCAGGCTCGTGTTGATGACGCCTTCCGCCAGTGCGATCGACAGTAACTCCAGGGGCCGATCGAACTTGAAGTGTCCCTCGGCACTGGAGATGACCATGGCGACCAAGACCGGCGCGATGGTGGCGGCCGCGATCATTGCCGCAAAGGTCGCCCCCCAAACCGTGAACGAGGTCAGGCCCGCGGGGCCGGCTACGAAGCGGAAGACGAGGATGGCGACCGATGCTTCGAAGGCGTTCTTGCCCAGGTTGAAGATCAGCTTGCGAGGTGGCTGGCGTCGCAGGACCGCGAGGGCCGCGCCGGCGCCAACCAGCTGGGCCACCAGCATGTCGTGGGGAGAGATCAGGAAGAGCCCTACCACCATCGCCATCTCACTAAGGGAGAAGGAGAAGGCATTACGCCCGAATTGGAAGCTGACGATCGAAGCCTCCGCCACGAAGAAGATCAGCGCCGCGACCAGGATCGGGATCTGGATCGGTGCGCCCAAGGGTCGCAGTCGACTGATCGGACCAAGAATGACGGTGAGCGTGGTGGCGGTCAGGCCCAGGTTGAAGCCCCAAACCCGCAGGGACGGCCAGTCGAGGATCGCCTTAAGCCGGGTTCTTATTCTCATGCATGCCTAGATCCCCGCTTACAGGTCTGCTGACTGTAGGATTCCGACCCCGCGTCGCGGTTAACACCTATTAAAGAGATGTGAAGGCGCAGTGGAGGGGGCACCCGGTGTTCTTTTCGCCTATCCCCTCTATCTCATCTCGTCTTCGTGCCTCTTGCTCCCACCAGGTTTTGTATGGCCTGGTTCCCCCGCCACTTGCTGTGGCTGGAGCTGGACCAGATTTTGGATACGGAGGGCAATGGCGAGGTTGAGGCGTGTTTCAGGTTCGCTGAGGTCCGCCTTACAGATCTCGGCGATCCGGTCCAGTCGGTATCGGAGGGTATTGGGGTGGACCCCCAGGCGGCGCGCCGCCTCCTGCTGCTCGCCTGCCTCGAGGTAGGTGTTCAAGGTTTCGACCAGGTGTCCCGGTTTGGTTCGTTCATGGGCGATGAGGGGCCCCAGGTGGCGCTCGACGAATTCTCCCAACCTGCTGGCGTTGAGGGTTGCGAGGAGGCCGGTCAGGCCGAGTTGCGGGGCGAATACGACCTGGTCCCAGCGCCCAAAGCGAGCCAAGGCTTCCATGACCGCACTGACTTCACGGTGGGCCGCGCTGAGCCCAATAGGCGCTTCGGCGGGGCCGGAGAAGGCGACTGTGACCGTGAATCCTGGCTTCCAATCGGCGACTGCCTGCTTGACCTGTTGACCGAGGGCGGCGGCCTGAGCTTCAAGCAAGGTCGGGTCGGCCACGGGGAGCAGGGCCAATACCGCGTCCGAGTGTGCCGTCACAAGAGCGGTCGGGTGGGCGGCTCGCACTGGGGCGACGACGCGGCGCTGGAATTCGCGCTTGATCGCCTGAATACTGTCCTCAGGCAACGGGCCTCGGCGTAGGAATCCGCCGAAGTCGTCGATGTCGACAAGCATCAGGATGTGGAGTCCGCCCAGGGGGTAGCCGAGGTGGCGGGCACGTCGCTCCGCCGACTGCACATCGCCGAAGTTGCCCTGGAGCAGCGAGTCGAGGAATTCACCCCGGACCTTGCTCTCCACCTCTGCCAGTTCCCGCTCCTTGGTCAGGGCGAGGGCCATGACCAGTGCCGCTTGCTCCACAGCGAGTAGGGATAAGTCCTCGGTGGCATGTCGTTCCTCGATGATCCAGATATAACCGAGCACCTGATTGGAGGTAGTGATGGGGGCGATGATCCGGGCGCGCGACATCCCCAGGTGAGGGAAAGCCTGGACCCGCATCGGGCCCCGACGCGCCTCAACCTCGCGTAGTACCTGCTGGAGCTGAGGATCGTAAAGAGCTCGCCGCGGCGTCCCGTGGCGGGCGATCGCCTCCAGGCGGTGGGCATCGCCGCCCGGGTCGCCAGAGTGGGCCAGAAGATGGAAGGACGCATCTTCCACCACCACCGAGGTTCCGAGCAGGTCGGCCAGCGTCCGGCAGATTTCGGTCACTCCCTTTCCGTCGAGGACGAGGTCGGTGAACTGGTGATGGATGTCGATCGACTGTTTGAGGCGGGCGTGCTCGGCGTTGATGATCCGCTCCAGAAGGGGGTTCATGAGGTCGTTCCAAGGGACGGCTTCGGGCAGAGTGAAAAGGGGTATGGCCAGTCGGTCCGCCTCGCCGGCCATGTCGGCTGGAAAACTCGTGAGGTAGCGCTCGGGCTTGACCACCAGCCCAGCACCCCCAGCGTCACAGATCTCGGAAATCAATCGCAGCTGGGCGGCGCGATCATCTTTGATCGGGTATCCGGTGGTGAGCAGAAGGTCTCCCGGCTGGAGGTGTTCGACGGTGGCCGGGGTCTCCAGGATCCGGACCCACCGGACATGTCGATCGAGGCCGGCGCTGCCACCGATCAGGTCGGCTGAGGCGAAGCCGCCGATGGTCATGGCCTCACGCAAGGTGGGAGCCGGGATGACGTGGGCGGCTACATCTGGGTGGGTGCTGACCGGGCGCCGTTGTCTGGCATCGCCAGCTTGCTGCCGTGATGATTGTCGTTCGGACACAAGGTCAGATTACGCGCGGATCGTGTAGTTACGGTTGATCCCGGCTAAGGGGTCGTGTCTGGAGGCGGAAGGAAGTCGAGGCCGTCCGGGGTGTTGAGGTGACCGGCTGTCGCTCCGGGGACATTCTTGACGCCGTACTGCCAAACCACCTTGTTGGTGGCGGGGTCGATGATTTGGACTCGGTTGCCGTAGTCGTCCGAGACACAGACGAAACCGTTGGGGAGGCCGAGGGCGATCGACGGATGGTCGAGTCCCACGCTGTAACTCCACAGGAGCTTGCCCGTCTTGTCAACTCGATACACGGACCCGTTGGTCACATAGTCGGTCAGGATGAACGTCCCGTCCGGTTGAAGCTCGGCGTCGGAGGGGTAGGTGGCGGGGGAATGGAATGAGTACTCCAAAGTGAGGTCGGTCAGGGAGAAGACGTCGACGTAGCTGCCCTGGATCTCGGTCACCACCAGATGCAGATAGGTCGAATCAGGCGCGTCTCCGTTGGGCGCGGCAAGGTAGCCGTTGGCTGGGTCGTGTCGGCAGACACCGGTATGCCCGACCTGGGTGGTGGTGGCGTCCGGCTTGATGAAAACGACCCGACAATTCATGATGTCGGCGGCGATCAACCGCCCGTCGGGCAAAAGAAAGGCGTCGTCGGGTCCGTTGAGATGGTTTGGGCCGGAACCTGTCTGGTAGGGAGTGCCGTACGTCCAGGTCACCGTGTTGGTCTGTTTGTCGATGACTTGGATGGTGTGCTCGAATTCCTCGTTGGTCGAGATCTTGTCCTTGAACGGTGAATAGAAGGCGTCGTCAGGCTGATCGAACGGCATCGTCCCCTTGTAGCCCGGTGGCGGGAACTGCCAAACGATCTGACCGGTCGGATCAAGTTCGATGACTCGAGAGTTACCTCGGTCCGAGATCAAGAGATGTCCAGGTAGGGCGTTGGGATCGCCCTGGGCGACCAGGTTGCCCAGGATGGGGCTGGGTTGGATCGACACGATCGGTACAGGGCGCTCCTGGTCTGGATCCCCGAGAATGGCGCTGCCCGGCGAGGGCGATGGCTTGGCGATTGCCGTTCCTGGCAGGGAGCAGGCGCTGGCGAAAACCAGGATCAGGACGGCGGTTGCGACGAGGCGGTGTGGTGCAGAGGCCAGTGCGATAGTGCTCCAATCGGATGGTGAAATGCGCAGGTAAGCATAATCTGGGATCCACATGGTGACTCGGCGCGGAGTTCTTCTGGGCGGCTTAATGCTTGCCCTCGGTGCCTGCTCTTCGGGTCTCAGGCACCTCGGCTTGGCTCCAGCCCCCAGCCGGAGCCCGTCGGTGGTTCCGCTGACTCCGGCCCCGACCCCAACACCCATTCCCACTCCGAGCCCTACCGGTCCCGCGACATTTGTCACCAACGGGCCACGCACGTCGACTGGGGTAGCGCTGACGTTCCATGCCTCGGGCGATCTGGGGATGGCCGGACAGATGTTGGATCTGGCCAAGGCGGCCCAGGCTCCGATCACGGTTTTCGCGGTAGGTAACTGGCTGGAGGCGGCTCCCGCGATCGGTAATCGAATCCTGGCTGAGGGGCACGAGCTGGGGAATCACACCTATACACACCCCGCGCTCGGTAGTCTGACCGCGGCCGGGGTGGCGGATGAGATCGACCGCTGTGTCCAGGTGCTGCAATCGGTCCAGGGAAACAATGGGCGTTGGTTCCGTCCCTCAGGTATCGATATTCCTACGCCTACGATCCTCGACCAGGTTGGCAAGGCCGGTTATTTCCAATCGATCGGTTGGGACATCGATCCGCTTGACTACAACGAGCCTGGTGGCCCCGCGGTCGTGTCGATCGTGACCGCCGGCCTCAAACCGGGGTCGATCATCAGCCTTCACTTCGGCTACCAGAGCAGCCTCGACGCCTTCCCCCAGATCGTCTCAGCGATCCGCGCCAAAGGCCTCCAACCGATGCTGTTGAGGGACTTGTTGGGTTAGAGGGTCTGTTTGAAGGGTTAACCCCTCAGTAGATCGGGGTGGCGGCGACCTAGGAGCCTGTGTGGGAAATCCGACGGAGCCTTGGCTCCCAGGCACACCATCTCCGGCCCCTGCTTCTGCGGTCCTCATTCGAGTACGTCCAGTACGCTTACTGCGGTCCTCGGCGCACGTGCCGGATCTGGCGCACCTGGAAACCAACTCTCTCGCCGCATTCCCACACAGGCTCCTAGCTGAGTTGGCGGAGGACGAGGGGGAGGATGCCGCCGTGGCGCATGTACTCGACGTCGGTCAGGTTGTCGAGGCGGGACTGGACTCGGAACGTCACCGAGTCGGCCACCACAGTGAGTGTTTGGCCTGGAGCCAATCCGGCTCCAAGGCCGCGTATGGTGAAGGCTTCCCGTCCGGTCAGACCCAGCGAAGCGGCCGATTGGCCGGGCATGAACTGGAGGGGTAGGACGCCCATCCCAACCAGGTTGCTGCGGTGGATGCGTTCAAAGCTCTCCGCGATCACGGCCCTGACTCCTAGCAAGTTGGGTCCCTTAGCGGCCCAGTCCCGAGAACTGCCAGAGCCATATTCTTTCCCCGCCAGCACGATCATCGGAATACCGGCCGACCGGTAGGCCTCAGCCGCATCGAAGATCGTCATTTCAGCGCCATCCGGCTGATGGGCGGTCCAGTACCCCTCACGCTCGGTCAGATGGTTCTTGAGTCGGATGTTGGCGAAGGTGCCCCGCATCATCACCTCGTGGTTGCCACGTCGGGCACCGTAGCTGTTGAAATCCGGCCTCTCGACTCCATTTCCGACGAGGTATTTGCCGGCCGGACTGTCGACGGAGAATCCGCCGGCGGGGGATATGTGATCGGTTGTGACCGAGTTGCCAACCATGACCAGAACTCTGGCGGCATCAATGTCGGCCAGATCGCGCGGCCCGTCGGCGAGGTCGCTGAAATAGGGAGGTTCTTTGACGTAAGTCGAGGCGGGGTCCCAGGCGTAGACCGGCCCGGACGGCGCCTCCATGCTCTGCCAATGTTCGTCGCCGTCGAAGATGGTGGCGTATTCGTGCTCGAACATCTCCACCCGGACGCAATCTTCCAGAACCTTTGCCACCTCCAGCGGCGAGGGCCAGATATCACTGAGCAGGACTGGCGTTCCATCGCTGCCGGTCCCAATCGGATCCCTGTTGAGGTCGATGCGCAGGGTTCCCGTCAGGGCATAGGCAACCACCAACGGCGGTGATGCCAGGTAGCTCGCCTTGACCAGGGGATGGATGCGGGCTTCGAAATTGCGGTTGCCGCTGAGGACGGCGGCGACGCTGAGGGCGCCGTCGCTGACCTCGGATTCAACTTCGGGGCTGGCAAGGGGTCCGCTGTTGCCGATGCAAGTGGTGCAGCCATAACCCACCAAATAGAAACCCAACTGTTCCAGATAGGTCAATAGGCCGGCCTTCTTGAGGTATTCGGTCACGACCCGGGACCCAGGGGCCAGGCTGGTCTTGACCGTTGGGGCGACAGTCAAGCCCCGCTCCACGGCGCGCTTGGCGAGCAGGCCGGCCGCGATCATGACCGAAGGGTTGGAGGTGTTGGTGCAACTGGTGATGGCAGCGATCACGACCGAGCCATCGCTCAGCCGCGCCGTTTTGGCCTCTGTGGCCACCCCTCCTTCGCTCTCCATGGCTCCAGGGGGCCCAGCCTCGAGTTCCTGGGAAGGTCCGAAAACCGCCTGGAAACTGTCCCAGATTCCAGCCAATGGAACTCGGTCCTGAGGTCTTCGAGGTCCGGCCATGCTTGGCTCTATCGAGCCCAGGTCCAGTTCCAGCAGCTCCGTGTAGGCGGGGGTGTGGGACTGGTCGGTCCGAAAGATGCCCTGGGCCTGGCAGTAGGCCTCCACCAAGGGAATCAGGTCCGATCGTCCTGTCAGTTCCAGGTAGCGCAGCGTCTGAGCGTCGACTGGAAAGAGGGCGGCGGTAGCACCGTATTCCGGGCACATGTTGGAGAGCGTGGCTCGGTCCGGGACCGACAGGCTTGATAGCCCCGCGCCGCAGAACTCCACGAACTTGTTGACTACGCCATGCCGGCGCAGGATTTCGGTCAGCCGAAGCACGAGGTCGGTGGCGGTGACTCCGGCTGGAAGACTGCCGTTGAATCGCACCCCAATCACCACTGGGTTGGGCAGGTACATCGGCTGGCCCAGCATCGCCGCCTCGGCCTCGATGCCACCGACGCCCCAGCCCAGGACCCCGAGCCCGTTGACCATGGTGGTGTGCGAATCGGTCCCGACCAGGGTGTCGGGAATGGCAATTCGGCGCCCTTCCATCTCACGCACCTGGACCACCCGCGACAGGCGCTCCAAGTTGACCTGGTGGCAGATCCCCATTCCTGGAGGCACAACCGTGAAGTTGCCGAACGCCTGTTGGGCCCAGCGCAGTAGCGCGTAACGCTCGCGATTGCGGTGATATTCATGTTCGATGTTCTGGCCGTAAGCGCCGGCGGTGCCGAACGAGTCGACCTGAACCGAATGGTCAATGACCAAGTCGACTGGGATCAGGGGGTCGATCCGTTCGGGCGCCTTGCCCACCCTCTGCAGCGCTGAGCGCATCGCCGCCAGATCGACCACGGCGGGGACACCGGTGAAGTCTTGAAGGAGCACTCGAGACGGGGTGAACGGCACCTCGGCCCCGCTGGAAGGGGGCTTGGGCCAGTTCGCGAGCGCGGCCAGGTCTCGCTCCGTCGCGGCAGTTGGGGTGAGCGCGGCCGCGCGCAGGAGACCCTCAAGCAGGATCTTGACCGTGACCGGCAACAAGGTGGTGTCGCCCAGGGTGGAGAGGGGAAAGTAGTCGACATCGAAACCGGGGAGCTGTGTTGAGACGGTCACCTTGAGATCCTACTCGTGAGGCGGAGCCAGGACTCAGGAGTCCCGCCCGGGCGACATTTACCATATAAAACAATTTGACACTGACTTTGTGGGATAATGTCTAGTCAGTGAGGCTTCCGGCGGACTTGCACCTCAGGCCAGGCCTGAGGATCGCACTCGTAGCTCCCCCCTGGTACCCGGTCCCACCAAACGGATACGGCGGTATCGAATTGGTCGTATACCTCCTTGCCCTTGAGTTCCAACGCATGGGCCATCGGGTAACGGTCTTTTCCACAGAGGGGTCCAGTCCTGACTTCGAAGTGGAGGAGTTGGCCCCAGCCGCCTGGAGCGCCGATCTCGGCGATCCGGGCATTCAGCGCTATCGAGACGCGGTTTACTCGACTCGGGTTTATAAGCGGTTGCGCCAGGGTGATTTCGATGTCATCCATGAGCACACCGATGCCATGGGGGTGGCTCTGGCCTACGCACTGGAGTTGAGTGCGCCAGTCTTGGTCACTGCGCACGGCCCGCTCCAGGAGCCCCAGGTGACCTTCTTCAAGGAAGTCCAGGACCGCCTTAACTTGGTGGCAATCAGTCGGTCGCAGGCTGATTCAGCTGCCGAGCTCAATTGGGCGGGGGTGGTGCACAACGCGGTCGATGTGACCTCGCTGGCGATAGGCCGGAACAAACGTGACCGTCTCTTCCACCTGGCCCGGGTGTGCCCTGACAAGGGGCAGCATCGTTCGATCGAGGTGGCGCAACGGATGGGATTGCCTCTGGTTCTGGCGGGCAAGCTTGAAAAGGACGCGATCGGGCGGGCCTATTTCAGGGAAAAGATCGAGCCGCACCTGGGCAGCGGGGTTACCTGGATCGAAAACGTGCAGGGGATCGAGAAGGCGGAGTTGTTGGCCGATTCCCTAGCCATGCTGTTCCCGATTCAGTGGGAGGAGCCCTTTGGTCTTGCGATCGCCGAATCGATGGCGAGCGGGACACCAGTGGTGGCAACGCGTCGGGGTGCGGTGCCAGAACTGATCGAAGAAGGAGAGACCGGGTTTGTGGTTGATGACGATATCGACGCCATGATCGCGGGGGTGGAGAAGGCGGCCCGAATCAATCCTCAGACCTGTGCGGTACGGGCTCGGGATCGTTTCTCCCCGGAGAGGATGGCGGAGGGATATGAGCGGGTTTATCTTGACGCGATGGGCCTGACCGGGCTCGGCGACGTGGTTGAGGTGGGGGAGTCGCCGATCCCGGCGATCGCCCTTCCGGCACTCTCGGTCCGATAAGGGCCGGGTAAGCCGAGGGCCCAGAGGTAGACGGCGCCCCGGTCTGAGTCCAGAATGTCGATGATGCGAAGCGAATGTCGCCCCAGTTGTCGGGAGCGTCTTGATGGCACAAGGTCGCTAATAAATGGCTAACGCCCCGGACCTGGTTCGGCGATTTAGGCGGGTCCGAGCACTGGTGGTCGGGGATGCCATTCTCGACTCCTACCTGGAGGGCGTCGCGTCCGGGCTCTCACCGGACGGGCCCGTGCCGGCGGTGAAGAAGACCAGCGAACAACGTTTAGCCGGTGGGGGGGCGAACGCTGCGGCCAACGGCCGAGCGCTTGGTGCGGACGTTGATCTGGTCGCGTTCACCGGGCGGGACCCGGCGGCCGGATTTCTGCGTGCGGCACTACGCGAGAGGGGTGTCAGCGAGGACGGGTTGATCGAGGACGATTTCGCCAGCACCATCCATCAGATGCGCATCCTGGCTGACGGCCAGCACGTGGTCAGATTCGACGAGGGTGAGACCAGGTACTGCTCGATCGAGGGTAGGCGCCGGTTGTTGGCTCGCATGGAGGAGGCCTTTGAACGGTGCGAGGTGGTCATCATCTCCGACCACGGTCAGGGGACTGTCTCGGACGAGGTGGTGGCGAAACTGCATTTGCTACGGGAGACCCGCCCCGTACCCCTGGTGGTCAACTCCAATGACCTCTACCGTTTTCGCAAGGCCGGTGCGACCTTCGTCACCGCCGGTCACCGAGCGGTTCGTTCGATGGTCGAATATGGTCGGGCTCCGCTTGCTGTTGCCGTTGATGGTGGCGTGCACCTGACAGAGATGGAGCGGACCGGTCGCCAGCTGCTTGGCCTGATGGACGCCCAGCATGTTTGCATCCGCATGGGCGGGGAGGGCATTTTCCTGATCGATCAAGAGGGGACCGCCCTTCACCTCCCAGCTCAAGCGGACTTTCCCACCGACGCCAACGGTGTGGGCGACACCCTGGCCGTCGCGGTGGGCTTGGCCCTGGCCGCCGGCGGGAGCCCTGTCGAGGCGGCTCGAATCGGACTCGACGCCGCCGGCATCGTGGCCACCAAAGGACGCACTGCTGTCGTTCATCATGACGAACTGCTGCAACGAGTTGGCCTCTGGGAGCACCGAACCTTCTTCGGCAGTCCGGAGCCCAAGCCGCAGGCGCCTCGGCGCACTTTGGCCACGGTCGCTGCCGGGCTCGCCGCGGAGCGGCTGCTGGGTCGGACGATCGTCTTCACCGATGGGGTGTTCGACATTTTGCACGCAGGTCACGTCGAGTTCCTGCGCCAGGCCAAGGAGCTGGGCGACGTCCTGGTGGTCGGTCTGCGCACCGACCGGAGCACCCGGCGGCTCAAGGGCCGGGGCCGGCCGATCAACCCCGAGGGGGATCGCCTTTCTACCCTGGAGGCTTTGGAGAGTGTCGACCACGTCGTTACTTACGACGAAGATTCACCTGGCGATCTGATCCGAGCGCTCCGCCCGCATCTGCATGTCAAAGGCGGAAATTATGCGGACAAAGAACTCCCCGAAGCCGATGCGGTTCGAGAGGCCGGAGCTCGGATTGTGATCTTGCCCCGTATCGGATCGCGCAGCACCAGCAGCTTGCTTGACCGGCTGTCGAGCGTCGGCAACGGCCACTCTAACGGCGCCCCCGCCAGTCGCCCAACCGGTGGCTCAGCAGATTCCGCGACTCAGGGCCACTCCCAGAAGATCTGAGTTCGATCCGGTCATATCCCGAACCTGGAAGGGCCGGAGATGATCAGGTCCGCCACCAGTCCGGTCCAGCCTGTCTGGTGGGAGGCACCCAGGCCCGCGCCGTTGTCGCCGTGGAAGTACTCATTGAAGACCAGGTTGTCGTGCCAGGCGGGGTCGGTTTGGAGGCGCTCGACTCCTCCAAACCCGGGCCGGCGGCCATCTGGTCCGGGCAGGAAGATGCTTGTCAGCCGGTGAGCCAAGTCCCCCGCGACTTGTTGAAGCGTCAGCAAGCGGCCCGATCCGGTAGGGTGCTCGACTTTGAAGCTGTCGCCCAGTTGGTGGTGGAACCTCAACAGCCCTTCGATCAAGAGGTAGTTGATGGGAAACCAAACCGGACCACGCCAGTTGGAATTGCCGCCGAACAGCCCTGAAGTGGACTCTGCGGGCTCGTAATCGACCCTCGTCATCTGACCGCCCAAATCGAACTCGAAGGGATGGTCCTTATGAAAACGAGAC
>DASZFH010000239.1:0-3685 GCA_035939985.1 Candidatus Dormiibacterota bacterium | reverse complement strand
CTCGTGCCCGCGGCGATCTCGACCAGCTGGTCGCTCAGCTTCGAGGAGAAGAGTCCACTCGGTACGAATCGGTCTTTGGTGCCGTTGCCGCCAATTTCCAGGAGTTCTTCTCCGTCCTCAGCGGTGGTGGCCGGGCGACCCTGCGGGCTGTGAGTGGTGGGGAAGGGGCGGATACCGGGGTAGAGTTGCTGGTCCAGCCACCCCGCAAGAGACTCCAGACCATCACCTTGCTCTCCTCGGGGGAGCGGTCGATCGCCGCATTGGCTCTGGTTCTGGCTCTTGAGGAGGTTAACCCGAGCCCATTCACCATCCTGGACGAAGTCGATGCGGCCCTCGATGACGGCAATGTCGGCCGCTATGTGGAACTACTGCAGCGGATGGGTCGCCAGCGGCAATTCCTGGTGGTGACTCATAACTACCGAACCATGGCGGGTGCCTCCGCCCTTTACGGCGTTCACCTCGATGAAAGTGGATGTTCTCACCTTGTATCGGCTCGCCTGGAGGACATTCGCGAGACACGCCTGGTCGAAGAGACAGCCGCGTCAGCCTGATCCGGGTCCGGCTGCCGGTAGTCTTGGATTCGTGGCGCAATCTGAAGCGGCCAGACGCTCAGGGCTTTGGGCTCGAGTCGCTGGACGGACTCGGGCGTTGCTCCAGGATGGCATTCGGGTCCTGGGCAGCCCGCTCGGTGCCGGCTATTACGAGGGCCTCGAAGAGCTACTGATCGCAGCCGACCTGGGGGTGCCCCTGGCCGTTAAGCTCAGCGCGGCAGTGAGAGCGGGGCGTCCGCAATCCGAAAGTCAGGCCCAGAGCCTGCTTGAGGCGGCGGTCGTCACCGTGATGTCGGCCAGGCCGAGAGATTTGGTCCTGCCAAATACCCTTGCTTGCATTCTGTTGTGTGGTGTAAATGGGGCCGGCAAGACGACCACCATTGGCAAGCTCGCCCATCGACTCAAACGGAGTGGTCGCCGGCCGATGGTGATCGCGGCAGACACTTACCGCGCCGCGGCGGCGGAGCAGGTCAGAGTTTGGGCTGAGAGGGCGGGGGTTCCCTGCTTCGCGGGAGCCGCTGGTGGCGATCCCGGAGCGGTGGTTTTCGACGGCTTGGCCATGGCCCAGAGTCGGGGCCTGGACGTTGCTTTGGTGGATACCGCTGGTCGCCTCCAGACCCATCACAATTTGGTCGAGGAGTTGAGCAAGGTCGGAAGGGTCGCCGGAAGGGCCGTGGCCGGGGCGCCCCACGAATCGCTGCTGGTGCTCGATGCGATGCTGGGCCAGTCCAATCTGGCGCAGGCGAGAGGGTTCAGTAAGGCATTGGCGCTGACTGGCCTGGTCATGGCCAAGTTGGACGGGAGCTCCAAGGGCGGAGCCGCGTTGGCCATCGAGCAGGAATTGGGCCTTCCCACCAAGCTGGTGGGAGTGGGTGAGGAGATCGAGGATCTGGCTGCTTTCGATCCGCCGGCATTCGCCCGGAGCATCTTCGGAGCATAGGGGTTGACTCTGTCCACTCTTGCCGACCCCCATTGTCACACCACCGCCTCGGACGGGATGGTCTCCCCAAGCGCGTTGGTCGATGCTGCCCGTGAGGCCGGACTCGGCCTCATCGCCGTTACCGATCACGACACGATGAAAGGAGTCGATGAGGCTGTCAGACGCGGACACGAGATAGGGATCGAAGTCGTCGCGGGGCAGGAGATCACGACCTCCTGGCCTGCCCAGACCCACGTCGTCGGTTGGTTTCTGGAAAGTCCGGTAGCGAGCAATCGCAGTCTCGAATACACCGTCAGGGCCATCCAGGACCAAGGGGGATTGGCCATCATCCCCCACCCCTTCATGCCGACCTATTTCGCCTCATGCCAACCCAGGATGCTGTCACGACTACTCGACGGGGTGTTGGTGGATGGAATTGAGACCATGTTTACAGCCCCGATCGGTCGCCGCCGCCGTCTTGAGTTAGGTCGGTTCTATGAGCGGTACCGAGACCGCTTGGGCTCATCGATCGGTGCCACCGACAGCCATTTTGGCCGCTATGACATAGGTCGCGCGGTGACCGAGTATCCCGGCCGGACAGCGGCCGACTTTCGTCAGGCGGTATTGGATCGCACCACGTTGCCTCGGCGTCGGCTGACCGACCTCAGGCCGCCGGTTTCAATGCTTGCCCGGCAGCAGGTCAGCAGCCTGGTCCGCCTGCCCTGGCTTCGAATCACGGGCCAGCTCTAGGAGGACTTCGTGAACGGCGGGGTGACCGGCGAGAAGGTCGCCGCTCTCAAGCCAGGTGTCGCCTCCCTGCCAGTCGGTCACCTTGCCGCCCAGTTCGATCAGCAGGGCTGCGCCAGCCACTATGTCCCATGGGCCCAACCCGAGTTCGAAGAAGCCACCCAGGCTGCCTGACGCCGTCCAGGCCAGATCGAGGCTGGCCGCGCCGGCACGGCGAAGGTCCTCGAACTCTCGTAGGGCTCCGAGCAGAAGTGGCTGGTAAGTCGGCATTCGGGCCTTGTTTCGAAACGGGAATCCCGTCGCGACCAAAGCAGACCCCGCGGAAAGGTTCTCGAATCTGGAGAGGGGATTGCCGTTCAGGGTCACCCCGCTCCCAGAACCGCCAATGAATTCGAGGTCGAGAAAGGGAGCGATCACGACTCCCACAATCGGCCGGCCGGCTTCTACCAAGCCGACCGCAACCCCGACCACGGGTAATCCGCGGACAAAGTTGGTGGTGCCGTCAAGCGGATCCACCACCCAGCGGGTGCCAGATCCGGCGCCTCCGCTCTCCTCGGCAAGGATCGCGATGCCTGGGGCCTGGCGAGTGAGGACCTCTTTGATCGCTTCCTCACTGGCTCGATCGATGGCCGTAACGTAGTCGCCGACTCCTTTGAGATCAACCGGCTGGCCGGGAAGGAGCCGGCGATGTTCCCTGACCACCGTTGCGCCGGCGCGAGCCGCTGCGATCGCAACCGGAATCATCGACATATTGGGCCAGATTACAGCTCGCCAACCAATCGAGTTGGTTATACCGTCCGGCTATCCGTCGATATCGCTATGCTGACAAGTAATGTCCCTTGACACCCTTGCGTCGCGAGACCAGCAGATTGGACTGCTGGAGCGCTATGGAAAGCTGCTCACCGATCGACAACGCCGGGCGCTGGAGTTGCATTGGGTCGAGGATTGGTCGATCTCGGAGATCGCAGACTCGCAGGGGACATCTCGAGCCGCTGCTCACGACCTGATTCGGCGGGCTTCGGCCACCCTTATCGAAAGCGAAGAGCGCCTCGGCCTATTGGCCGAAGATCGATCGCGAAGAGATGCGGTAATCCGCCTTGGAGCGGAGGTGTCGGGCTTACAAAAACGGTTGCGGCATTTGGAACTTCAATTGAGCCGTCTCTAATGTTCGACTCCCTGAGCGACCGGTTGACCAGTGCACTCAAGAAGCTCACGGGCCGGGGCGTGCTCCGTCCCGAGGATGTTGATCTAGCGTTACGTGAGGTTCGACTGGCCTTGCTCGAAGCCGATGTCAACTTCAAGGTGGTCAAAGTATTTGTGGACCGCATCCGCAGCCGCCTGATTGGGGTTGAACTAAGTGCCAGCCTTTCGGCCGGCCAGCAGGTCATCAAAGTCGTCAACGATGAACTGGTCCAGCTCTTGGGCGGCAATGCTGAGGGCCTTAGGTACGCGGATTCGGGGCCCACCG
>DASZFH010000238.1:0-3144 GCA_035939985.1 Candidatus Dormiibacterota bacterium | reverse complement strand
TCTGTGACTGCCGTGATCGTGAGCGGTGGCAAGCAGTACCGTGTCGCCCCCGGCGATGAGATTCTGGTCGACCGGCTCGATCAGGAGCCTGGCTCGGAGATCTCATTCGAGAGGGTTCTGCTGGTCGTCGACGAAGAAAAGACCGAGATCGGAACCCCGCATGTCAGTGGCGTCAAGGTTGGGGCGAAGGTTCTCGGGCACCGGCGGGGGCCAAAGATCGACGTTCTTCGCTACAAATCGAAAAAGCGGGTTCGGGTTCACCGCGGCGCGAGGGCCGATTTGACAATAGTCCAGATCGTCGACATTGGTGGTCGGGGTGCAGCTAAGCCCGCCGCAGCTACGGCTGAAGCATCAGTCGAGGCTCCCGTGAAAGCGGCCCCTCGGGCTCGGGCCCGAGCCAAGGTCGTGGCAGAGCCGGTGGAGGACAGCGATGGCGCATAAGAAAGGCGGAGGCTCGTCCAGGAACGGGCGAGACTCCAATCCCCAAATGTTGGGTGTGAAGGTATACGCCGGACAGGCGGTTACCGCCGGGTCGATTCTGGTTCGCCAGCGAGGCAGCGCCATTCAGGCCGGCAGCGGTGTCGGGATGGGTCGCGATCACACTCTGTTCGCCTTGACCGACGGCAAAGTCGGCTATCAGCGGGTCGGGCGGAACGGTCGCCGGGCCAGCGTCGAATCCGCTCCCTAGAGACCCCCGTGCGTCCTCCTCGGGAGGACAATGGTTCGGTGGGAGATAGCTTCGCGACTCATCCCGGCGCGCTGGTTGATTCGGCTGTCATCCAGGTTCGTGCGGGCCGCGGCGGCAAGGGATCCACATCGCTGCGGCAGGAATCACACGTGCCTCGCGGAGGTCCCGATGGCGGGGATGGGGGGGACGGTGGATCAATAATCGTCCTCGCCACCGACTCCGAGTCATCCCTATCCGGATTCGCCCACCGGCGGCTGTGGGTGGCGGATTCCGGTGCCAATGGTGCTTCATCCCGCAAGAATGGTCGAAAGGGGGTGGATCTCACCCTTTCGGTTCCGGTCGGTACCTTGATCTTGGACCAGAGCACGAACGCTGTTC
Organism: Candidatus Dormiibacterota bacterium; assembly: GCA_035939985.1. Taxonomy (GTDB): domain Bacteria; phylum Chloroflexota; class Dormibacteria; order Dormibacterales; family Dormibacteraceae; genus DASZFH01. The sequence continues at coordinate 2,078 of DASZFH010000238.1, read as the reverse complement.
TCGCGGATCTGGCTATCGAGGGCGCCACCTTCGTGGTTGCTCAGGGTGGACAGGGTGGGCGAGGTAACACCCATTTCGCCACATCCGCCAACCGCACACCGAGGGTCGCCGAGCCAGGCCGCTTGGGAGAGGATCGAGCCATCCGTTTGGAACTCAAGCTCATCGCCGATGTCGGCTTGATCGGTCTTCCCAACGCCGGGAAGTCGTCGCTGCTGACCGCCCTGACGGCGGCCCGGCCCAAGGTCGCCCCGTATCCCTTCACCACCCTGGATCCGCAACTGGGGGTGGTTGATCCCGAATCGGGCACTCGAATGGTCCTGGCCGATATGCCCGGATTGATCGAAGGCGCATCGGTTGGAGTTGGTCTTGGGCTGCGATTTCTGCGGCATATCGAACGGACCAGGGTTCTCCTCTACGTGGTTGATGGCGCCGAGGCGGATCCCTGGGCCAATTTGGAAATGGTTCGCCGTGAGATTGCCACCTACTCGCCGGAAATGGCTCGACGGCCCAGCCTTTACGCGATCAACAAGATCGATCTAGCCGCCACCCAGGCGTTGCGGCGTCGCACTCGGCGCAAGGGTCTGCACTTTGTATCCGCTCTTACCCGTGAGGGGCTCGACGCACTCAAGGGCGATTTGCTCGCTACTCTTGCCGGGCTTACCCCGGTCGAGGACTCGGAAGCCGGAGCGGTCACGATTCAACTCCCAACTCTCAAGCGTCAGGATGCTTCGATTTCGGTCGAGCGTCATCCATGGGGCTTCGAAGTGGTGGGGCGGCGAGTCCAGATCTTGGTCGATAGGACCGATTTCGACTCCGAGCCAGCTTTGGACCGATTCCAGGTGATTCTGGACCGGATTGGGGTCAACGCCGCTCTCGAAGATGCGGGAGTCGCACCAGGGGACACCATCCGAATCGGCGAATTGGAGTTCGAGTATCAGCCTTGACCGGGATCTTGGGAGGAACCTTTGATCCTATCCACCTTGGTCATTTGGGTTTGGCCGAGGTCGCGCGGGAGTGCCTGGGCCTGGATCGACTCTTGCTTGTCCCCGCTGCTCGTTCGCCCCATAAACCTGAGCCGGCCGCTGGACCCCAGGCGCGGTTGGAGATGTGCCGGTTGGCGGCTCAGGGTTTGGATTGGGTCGAGGTCTGGGATTTCGAGCTCACCCGATCGGGCCCGTCCTACACCGTTGAGACGGTGGAAGCTTATCGGCGCCTTTGGCCCGGAAGCCGGCCAGTCCTCATTCTTGGTTGGGACACTGCTCGCGAATTACCCTCCTGGGAACGGCCCCAGGCGATCCTGGAGCTGGCCGATGTCGCGGTGGTGCCTCGTCCCGGATTGCCAGCCCCGAGTCTGGGCGAGCTGGTCGGTGCCGGACTGGCAGGGACGACGGTGGTCTGCCCTGGTTACACCGCGCCCGTCCAGTCCACTCAGATCCGCGAAGCAGTGCGGGCGGGCGATTCTCTGGCTGAGCTCGTTCCAACAACGGTGGCTGCCTACATATTCGCTAACAAGCTGTACCTCTAGGGCATAATCGGGATGTTGACGAGAGATCCGTTTGGCGGAACCCCGGAGAGCCTGGCTCACGAGCTCCATAAGGTTGCGGAAGATAAGCAAGCGTGGGAGCCGGTCATCATCGACCTCGGGGGTCTGACCACGGTGGCTGACTATTTCGTGATCTGCGAGGGGGAGACTGACCGCCAGGTCAAAGCCATTGCCGACGCAATGGTTGAGAGGGGACGAGAGATTGGGGCCCGGCCTCTAAGGGTGGACGGATACGATGATGCCAGTTGGATCTTGATCGACTTCGACTCCGTCCTGGTCCATATCTTCCTGCCTGGGGAGCGCGCCTACTATGATCTCGAAGGCTTGTGGTCGGCCGCCCAGCGAGGCAGAAGCCAAAGGGCGGCGGGCGAGGAGTAGCCGTCCGGATGGGTGGTGACCAAAGGGGAGTCCATTCCAGTGCGGGTGCTTGACCCCTGATTAACTGATAGGATGGCCGTCATATGAACCAGCACCCGGGGGGGCGCGGATGAGCGAAGATCGTAGCGATGAGGTCCAGGTCCTCTTCATTGAGGAC
>DASZFH010000237.1:0-17484 GCA_035939985.1 Candidatus Dormiibacterota bacterium | reverse complement strand
ACACAGCTCAGGCGGACCAGGACATTCTCGGCACACTGCGCCAGTCTTCGCTCGGAACCACCAGCTTGGCGGCAGTGACCGAGGTCGACATCTTCAAGGTCGACTACGACAGCTCCTCCGGCAACCTCACTCCCGACCCGGTCGATGTCAACCGCTACACGTTGGCGGGGGCCTGCCTCAACTGCACTCCCAATCCGCCGTGGCCCGCTTCCACGAGGCAGGTCGGAGGCTCCCCGGATTTCTTGGGAGTTACCATCAAATACGGCTATACCTGGAAATCAGGAGTTCTCCTCGCGGCCCACCCCCTTGCACTCCAGGAAACCTACTGGATGCGATTGGAGCCGCAATCCTACTGATGCCCACTCACATTTACCAGGAGCCGATCGTCAACGATTGCCCACTCAATCTCCGCTCGCCCAAACCGCGCCGCCAGAGGGGGCAATCGCTGGTTGAGATCGCAATCACAGCTCCGGTTTTGGTGCTGCTTTTGTTCGCAGTCGTGATTGTCAGCATTTTGATTTCCGATCGGGTCGTATCGGGCTATGCGGTCCGACAGGGGGCGAGAGTTGGAGCCATGATCGGCGGTCTCTCCGGCAACCCCTGCCCGGGCGCCAACTGCGTCACCCAGGCCACGGCCGATCAGACCATTTTCAAGAACGTTCTGACGGTGGTGGGCGGTCTGCATTTTGCCAGCGTGACCGAGATCGACATTTATCCCGCCACCTGCGCGCCCGCCTCGAGCGCTAGTTGCCAGGCCGCTGGCATGTATGGCGGCTCCACCAATCCGATCGATCAATGGGGCCCGAATGACCAACCTCTGAGCGGTGGGCAGCAAACCTTCACCATGGACAAGCGGATGCAGGTGGTTCCGCAGGAGACGTCTATCGGGGTCCGCGTCTACTACCAGTTCCGACCGCCGGCAAACATCGGCATCCTCAACCAATCAGTGATGGATTACGCGGTCATGAAGGCCGCCCCGGTGATCACATGATGAGGCTCTGCCGGCTCGCCCTACGCAGTCGTCAGGGGGGGCAGGCGATCGTATTGACCGCACTGATGATGCTCGGGCTGCTGGGAGGTGCGGGCCTGGCGGTTGATTCTGATCTCGCCTATTTCTATGCGGCTGGTGCGGAGCGGGCCGCCGCCGCCGGCGCCCTCTCCGGCGTCATCTTCCTTCCATACGCTTTCGCGCCATCGTCCTCATCCCCAGCGGGTGCGGGTAATGACGCGGTGGACCGGGCCAAGGCAGAGGCGTCTCGAAACGGATTCACCGATGGCGTCAACGCGACCGTCATCGTCAGCCAGATCCCGGGCTACTCGAACCGGCTCCAGGTGGTGGTCAAACGCAACGTACCAACCGTGTTCATGATGATCTTCGGAATCGGAACGATGCCGATTTCGCAGTCCTCGACCGCCTCCTACCTGGCGCCTATCACGCTCGGCCAACCCGGAACCCAGCTGGGGTCAACGGTTTCTCAACTGGGCACGGGCGGGTATTACTTCCTGCGAACGGAAGGCTGGGCCGTGAATCGTGGTGAGGGTGACGCTTTCACCCCCGACCCAACCGGCTGTGGGGCACCGGCTTGCGATTCCAGCGACGTACACGCCATCAGCGCTCAGGCCGGCGTGGACACTGCAGACCCGTCGCTTCCGGCGCGGGGCGGTTACAACTACCGACTGGTCGTGCCGGTGGGGTCGACCGCCCACCTTCAGGTGTATAACGCCGCCTTCGCCCCCGACAACAACGCCACTACGGGGCCCAACTTCTGTGAAAACTGGAACCCTGCTCCGCCGACCAACAGCGGGCACTCCTGCTCCCCGGGGGCGAGCTACTACTACCACGAGGACGACAGCATGAGTGCTGGCGACCTCAGCACGCCTGACCGCTACTCCACCATGGAGTACACCGTGTTCCAGGTCAACAACGAGTTCGCAAGGTCGGATGACACCGTGTTATCCCAGATGAAGGTCAAGCCCATCGACGCCCGCAATTTTGCCGCTACGAACAACCAGTACAAGGATGTGGTGGGTAACAAGGTGATTACGCAAACCTACAGCCCGGCGACTGGGGCGCCAACCAACATGCAGATCTACCACTCCTGGGCTGATATCCAGAGCTACCAGGAGCCGACTCCAAACGCGGCCATGGTCACCTACACACCTGGCGATGGGCCTAACCTAACCGCCTTAGGTCCGGGCGAATACCGCCTACGAGTCGATACTTTGAACAGCGACGGAACCAATCCACCCGGCAACTCACGAGCCCACAAGGGGTTCGCGGTGAGGGTCACCGATGGCGGCGGGGTCAACCCCTGCACGGCCTGCACCTTGGGCGCGATGAGCGATCTGGGCGTATTCACCCCGGTGACAACCACAACCGGAGGAAGCTTCTCGCTGCCCTTGTTTCAGCTTCCCCCCGACTACGCGGGTCACACAATCAACGTCAATATCTTCGACCCTGGAGACATCAGCGGGGCTGGCAACCTCTATCTTGCTATCACGGACCCAAGCGGCAACCCGGCGACAGCTGATTCCGGGCAGACGGTGAACATTTACAACCTTTTCAACAGTCTCTCCAACTGCTGCGGAGCAGCATCGTCGCTTTCCGCCAGCCAGCCCCAGGCCAACATCCTGGCGGCCGATCCGACCAACCACTACTACGACAATTTCTGGCTGCATTATCAGATCCCCGTGTCGGCTGCTTATTCTCCCGGCACGAACCCCGCCAACTGGTGGTGGTCGCTGCGCTACCAGGGCAATGGGGCGATCCAGGCCCGGGACACGATCACGGTAGTGGTCGCTCTGCAAGGCGCTCCGGCCCACCTCGTTTTGGGGTAACAGGCCAGAGCGTGGGCCTCGGTTTTCAATAGGCGGAGGTTGCTCCCGGGCGATCGTTTTCCGAGCCACCGTGTGGCCCTTCAATATCGGGTGTGATCTCGATTTATCGAATCCACGACCCTTCCCAGTTGGCCAGCACCACCCGGGTGACAACTCTCCCCTGTCGGGGTTAGGCCGACCGTTCCAGCAATCCGTGTTCGCTGGCTCGGGCGACGGCCTCGAGCTTGGAATGGGCGTCGAGCTTTTCCAAGATGTTCTGGACGTGTCCTCGAACCGTTGTGAAGCTGATAAAAAGCTTTTCGGCGATCGTGTTGTTGTCGAGCCCCTGGGCCATCAGATTGAGGATCTCGCGCTCGCGGGGGGTGATGTGTCCGGTGAGCCGTTGCAGTTCGCGCTCACGAGTCTGCCTTTCCCGTACGCGGCTCAAGAGCCCAGCGAGCGTTGCCGCTGGGATCAACATCTCGCCTGAGGCGGCTCGCCTGACGGCGTCGACGACGTGGGAGGCGGCTTGCGACTTTAGGAGGTAGCCGCAGGCCCCCGACTCGACGGCTGCGACAAGGGCGTCCTCGCCACTGTCGGCACTGAGGATGACCACCGCCACCCCCGGCAACTCGGCGCGGATAGTCGCGGCCGCCTCGGCTCCCGTTCCGTCGGGCAGGTGAAAATCCATCAGGACGACATCCGGGCTCTCCCGACGAGCGATTTCCAGGCCGGCCACGATGCCGGGGGCCGACCCTACGACGTGGACGTCTTCGTGCCGCTCAAGGGCCAGCTCAAGGCCCTCAGCGAGGACTTGATGGTCCTCCACGATCAAAACGCGAATTGGCTCCCCCATGGTCTCAAATCCTCCCGGGCAGTGTGATGGTGAAAGTGGTGCCCTGGTCTAGACCTGGGCTGGCGGCCGCGATTGTGCCCCCGTGGGCCTCGATCAAGAGTCTTGTCAGATAGAGGCCCAGGCCGATTCCGTCGACTTTGGCGCTGGATTGATTGACGATCCGGCCGTACTTCTGGAAGAGGCGCGTGATGTCCTCCGCCGCCACACCGATGCCGCGATCGATAACGGCGATTCGAATCTCGCGGCTGTCGCCCACCACCTGGACCAGGACGGGGCTCCCAGGGGATGAGTACTTCAGGGCATTGCGCATGAGGTTGTCCAGCGCCCGCCCGATCAGCTCGGCGTCGGCCATCATCACAATCGGATTGCTCGGGACTTCAACCCGAATCCGTTCGGACTCGGGATGCTCGCGGGCAAGCGAGGCGCTCAATTGGGCAATGTCGACTTGAGAACGGCGGACTCTCAACATGCCCGTCTCCATACGGGCGATATCGAGGACGGATTCCGCCAGCCGAGCCAGGCTCTGGGCCTGCCCCCTGAGGCCGGCAAGGGCCCGCTGTTCTTTGGCGTTGAGGCCGGCGGTATCGGCAAGGGTTTCGGCCACGGTCGCGATCGCCGCGACGGGGTGCCGCAGCTCATGAGCGATCAGGGCAAGGAATTCCTCGCGCTGTTTGTCCGCTGCGGCCAGCGCGGTGTAGGCATGGGCAAGACGAAGCCCGCCCGCCACCTGAACCGCGAAGGCCTCGATCAAGGCCAGTTCGTGAGGGCGGTAGATCCGGCGGCTGCGATGGCAGAGAAGGAGGGCGCCGATGGTGCGCCCCTCACTCACGGCGGGTACGCAGACCAGGCTGGTCAGACCGGCTTCAAGGAGTGCCCGTGAGAGGTGATTGGGCAGTTGGGTATGGGCATCCGTGATGATCAAAGGGCGGTCCAGGATAAGGTCGGCGTGAGAGCTCTGGAGCACAAGCGCTGAACTTTCAGGCAGTCCAACCTGGACCAATTTGGCGTCTCCGCTACTTTCGAGGGTGAAGAAGGCTCCGGCATCAGCGTCATGCAGAGCCATGACCGCGTCCAGGGCATCTTTGGCGATGCCCACCGGCTCGCTTCTCCCGGCGACCTCTGCCGCCACGCGAAGTAGGGCTTCCGCGCCCTCCGCCCGCGCGCTCAGCTCCGCTCGCAACCCGCCCTGTTCGAGTTCCCCCCGGAGCGCGGTCAACTCGATCACCAGTCCGGCCTGCTCGACCAACGCCTCAGCCAACAACCGCTCCGGTTCCGGCACCCGGCGGGGCCGGCGCCACGCCACTGCGGCGACGGCATAGATCACGTTCTCACTAACAATCGGCAACAGCCCGACCGAACGCAGCCCCAGACTGGGCCGGCGGTGCCCACCTATGGGTAGCTCAGTCTCCATGTCCGTGATCCAGATTGGTCGCTGTTCGCGCAGAACCCGGCTGAGAAGGGTGGACGGCCAAGCAGGATGTGCATCAGACGCGCTCTGGCCAAAGCTGCGCTGATCCCGAGCGAGAACGCCCCAGCCATCAGGACCCTCAGAGCGCAGCAAAATGCTCGTCACGTCAGCACCGACCAGACGCCTCGATTCGACGGTCAAGCGGCGCAGAACACGGTCTGGATCAGGTTCGGATCGCAGCGCGGCCACCGCGGCGCGGAGTCCCCGCGTCGCTCGTGCCAGCGGCTGCTCTTGAAGCGCTATCACCCCATGCCTACCGTGATCCGAGAGAGCGGCCCGCTGTCATCGGGTCCCCGTGAGCTGGGTGTCATAGCGCCGCCGCCAGCCCGTCGCCAGACCCCAGGTTGCGGCAGGCGCCATAAAACAGCCATAAAAACATTGGGGCGGGCGTGCGCGTGGTTGTGCCATTGACCCTGAAATGACGGCAACCGGCCAGGTTGGGCCGAGGCGTGCGGACGTATGTTGGCCCGGCAATGCGGCAATTGAGGCGTTCGTCCAGATTGCTCACTTCGGGCCAGGTTGCCCAGATTCTCGGTTTCAGCCAAGCGACGGTGCTTCGGGCGGTCCGTGGCGGTCTTCTCACCCCGGCACGGATCACGCCGGGGGGGCACTACCGGTTTTCGATGGAGTCGATGCCGGTGCTTGCGGGCGTGGACACTTCTGGAGCCCTGCTGACCACCAGGGAACTGGCGACGGAGTTGGGCCTCAGCCGTTCGACCGTGGTGCGGGCGGTGCGCCAGGGTCGTCTCAGTCCGACCAATATCACTCCGGGCGGTCATCTGCGCTTCAGTCCACCCGCCAAGGCCTCCTGAATGCCCAACTCTGAGCGTTCGGTGTACGTCCTCCTGCTCGCAGCGGCCTGTGGCCTGCTGCTCTTCCTTCCCTTCGTCACGACCTTCAACGACTTCCTCACCACCGGCGTCATGAACGCAGGGTGGACGGGTCCGATCCAGGCCCTGGCGGTACCCGAGGCACGGATGGTGGTGGCCTTCCTGGGGCTCTTCGGTGTCAAGGCGGGCGCGGACGGCGCCCACCTGGAGGTGTTCCAAGGGGCTCACTCGGGTCAGGTTCTGTTCATTTCCTGGAACTGTATCGGCTGGCAGAGCCTGGTCCTATTGCTGATCAGTTTTCTGCCCGGGCTCCGCGGGGGGTACCCGCTTGAATCACGCCTCCAGGTAATCCTGATCGGTGTCCTGGGAACTGTCATCGTCAACCTGGTTCGAATGAGCGGAGTCGCTCTGCTCTTGGTCTGGTGGGGCTATGAGCCGGCCATCCTTTTCCACGACTACGGAGGGACGCTGATGATCGCGGGCTGGCTGTTTGCGTTTTGGGCCTTCATTCATCGCTGGATCCTGCCCGAACCGGTGGATCAGCATGCGCTGGTATCGGGGTCGTGACCCAGGTATCGGACCGGGCCCTGGCATAAGGAAACGGGGAGAGTGACTGAGACCATGAACAAGACTCATTTGCGGATCGCGGTTCTGCATTGCGGCTTCACCTATTCCGGGGGTGGGGAGCGGATCGTGATCGAACAGGTTCTGGGGCTCCGCCGTCGCGGTCACGAAGTGAAATGTTTTGCCCCAACGGTCTCTCCGGCGCGCTCCTATCCCGATCTCTTGCCGGCCTTGAAAGTCAAGACCTTCCTGCCCCAGCTGCCTTCTTGGGTACCGTTGCGTGAGGCCCTGCAGATGGTCGCCGCCAGTGCGCTGGTGCCGCTTTACGCCTGGCGCTTCCGTTCGTTCGATGTGATGGTGGCTGCAAACCAGCCCAGTGCGTGGATCGCCTGGTGTCTATCCCGAATTCTCGGTAAGCCCTACCTCGTGTATCTCAATCAGCCTAACCGCCTGGTGCACCCGCGCTCGGTAGACCGCCTGACGGGTTGGGTCGCCAATCCCGACTACAGGTTGTTGAGCTGGGTTGTGACCAAGATCCGTCGCTTTGTGGACTGGGCGGATCGGGTGTCGGTCGCCGGTGCGGCCGAGTTGCTCGTCAATGGTCGCTATATCGGGGACATCATCCGGACAATCTATGAGCGCTCCGCGCACGATTGCCCGGCTGGGTGTCATGTTGAGGAGGGCTACCCACGACCGACCGAAGAAAGGTTTGAGGGCGGCATGGTGGTCAACGGCTTCATGGTCCGGCGCCCCTACGTACTCCTGACCAACCGCCACTACCCACAGAAGCGCTTCGATCTCGCCATCCTCGCCATGGCTGAGGTGCGCAAGCACAATTGGGGCGCTCAGCTGGTCATTCCCGGGCCCGCGACGCCGCATACCGAAGATCTCAAGGTTCTTGTCGCCGAGTTGGAAATGGGGCGGCAGGTGCTCTTTTTAGGTGAGATCAGTGAGTCAGAGCTCTTACGCCTTTATCATGGGGCCGCTGCTTACGTCTACCCAGCCCCCGAGGAGGATTTCGGTATGGGTGTTATCGAGTCGATGGCCTGCGGAGTGCCCGTTGTGGCCTGGGATCAGGCCGGCCCCACGGGCACCGTGGTTTCAGGCAGCACCGGTTTCCTGATCACCCCGACCTCGATCACCGATTACGCCCAAGCCATCGAAAGGCTGCTCGCGGATCCGGTCGCCAACCAGGGTATGGGGCGCCAAGCTCATGCTCGGGCCCGACAGTTCTCCTGGGAGAACCACCTCGACATCCTGGAACGAACGGCACTCGCGGTAGCGGCTGGAAACGCCTTGGATCCAGAAATGCTCTCACTGCCGGATCGCCGGGAAGGAAGTCACGCCGCTTCGTGAAGCTGCTTCACTTTCTTCCCGACGAGGAAGACGAAGATCTGCAGACGCAGGCCGCGGCTGCGGCCTCTGAGCAACCTGCGATCAAGGTCAAATCGGATCGAGTCCCCTGGCCCGCCCTGCTTTTGCTCTGGACGTTGGCTCTTGGGCCTCGCCTTTTCGTCCTCTTTTTCGTAACCAATCCCGAAAACGCCGGTGCCGGATGGCATGGCGACGTCTATCACCACTGGCAGATCGCCTACCTGACCAAGGAGATCGGGCTGTTCGATCCGTCTGGCCCGCGCCTATGGGATCTCAAGGGCCTGGATTACTTCTGGGGAATCCTGCATCCGATCCTGCTGGTCATCCTCTTCTTCCTCACCGGGTCGATCGACATCGTGATTCCTCGCCTCCTGGCCAGCTTCATGGGCGCGGTGGTGGTGGTGCTCATCTTCAGCCTCTGTCGCCGGCACTGGGGCTACAAGGTTGCGGTTCCCGCCGCCGCTTTTGCCGCGATTTCACCGGTGGCGGTGTTCGTGGACTCAACCGGGTTTCTTGAGCCGTTGGGGGTGGCGATGGTTCTGTTCGGGATCTGGTGCTGGCCCAAAAAGGGTCTGTGGACCGGGATCGCGTTCGCTCTCGCCGCCATGGCTCGGGCCGAGGCCTGGCTCTTTTCGTTCGGAATGATCGTTGCCGCCTTCCTCAAACCAAAAGACCCGACCACCGGGGTTCCGAAGCTGGCCGTGCAGCGGGTGCCACTGGCGATGGCTTGGGTGATCGGGATCTTGATCTACATGAAAATCCTCCTCGACCGCACCGGCAATCCTATTTATCCGGTCTGGGAGAACTTTCTAGTCAATGCCTTCGGTCAATGGGAGTTCCGGGGCTCGCTCTCGCCCGATGAGGTTCACATCCGCCCCTATCTCGGAGTGCTGCTCGCGCTCGGGATCTTGGGGCTCATCATCACGCTTTGGAAGCGGCCGAAGTCATACATGTTTCTGACCTTTGGTTTCGGCTACCTGGTCTTCACCGCCTTCTTTCTTGGTTACACCGCCTATCTGGAGAGCTGGGAGAACTGGTTCTGGCAGGAGCGTTTCTTTGATTTCCCCTACGAGTTCGGCGCGGTGCTGATCGCCCTGATTCTGTTCGTCGTCATTCCCAAACGGCTGGGAAAAATGTTCCTGCCCGTCGCCTGGGGCCTGGCCGCGTTCGGCTTGGTCGCGTCCCAGCTGGAGTGGTCGCCAATTCTGGCCCTCTACGCTCCCACTGCGATCACGTGGAATCACAACCTGCAGGATGGCAAATATTTGGGGGCGCTCTACCACAGCAGTCCCGCATATGAGGCCGGGGTGCTCAACATGCCCCCGGACCCGCCCGAATTGGTCTATGCAATGGCTCGCTATGACAACCTCGACGGGCGCCACATCATGGGCCAGCTCTACGACCCCTTCTACCCCCAATATCTCCCGCCCCACTTTCGCTATTCCGACCATCCGGATCTTGGGGATACGTTGTTGCAGTGTTGGTTGTTGAAGACAAACAGCACCCTATTCGCGGTCGACAAGTCAAGCGTGAACTACTTGCGGCTGCTCCGTGATCAGCCAGACTGGTTCCCTCAGGTGGGAGCTGTTCCCAATGAAGGATGGCAAGTTTATGCGGTGAATGTCCCCAAGCTGTCCAAGGCGGCGTGCGCCGCAAACGTCACCGCAGTGACTCAGGTCGGTTCCTAAGCCCGAGGGCAGGCCCCCGGGGGGAGGTCATCTCCCATATCGCTTCTTCTTGAGATAAGATGAGGGAGCGATGCTTGCCGTGAGACCCGCGGTCAGTCTTGAGGGCGAGGGCGACCTCAGCGCTGCCAGCTGCGCCATTTCAGTCGACCTGGCCCTGCTCACTCTGATGGGGCCGGAGTTGAGTGTCCTCCTGGTGCAACGGGAGTTGGCTCCCTACCCGTCCTATTGGGCGCTGCCCGGCCAGCTCAAGCAGCCCGCCTTGGCGTTGGATGCCCAGGCCCGGGCCATTGCCAGTGCTCTGACAGGGACCGATGACGGTTGGATGGAGCAGCTCAAGACGTTTCACCGCCCCCAAGCTGAAGACCGCGAGGGGACGATCACCGTACCGGGCCGTGATCCCCGCGGCGATGTTGTCTCAGTTGCCTACATCGGCATCGTTCCCGACGGACGCAGCCAGGAAGTCAGTGGCCACATCCTCACCTGGCAACCGGTCCGGCGCCTGCCAGTTGAGGTGGCCTTCGATCATCGCGAGATCATCGACTATGCCGTCCGGCGCTTGCGCAGCAAGGTTGGATACTCGTCGATCGGGTTTCAGCTCCTACCTGAGGAGTTCACCATCAGCGAACTCCAACATGTCTACGAGGCGGTCCTGGGTTTGTCGATCAATCGAGGCAACTTTTGGCGCAAGGTGGTCGACCGGGGTGTGATCGAGCCAACCGGTGGGCAGCGAACGGTTCGGGGCAAGTCTGCCTACCTATTCCGCTTCACCAGTCAGTCCTTCGGATTCAGGGAGGAACCCGATGGCTTTATCGAGTAAGGGCCGCCTCAGCGATACCGCGGTCGATCGGCTCGTGCGCGATGCTTTGGTGGAAGACCTGGGTCCAGAAGGGCGCGACCTGACCACCTCCTGGGTCGTCGGTCCGGTGACGGAGGCCGAGGCGGAAATCAGGAGCGGTGGCTCTGGAGTTCTCTCGGGGCTGGAGGTTGCGGCCCGGGTATTCGAGATCGTTGATCCAGAGTGCCGCCTCGACCCCGTGATGGAGGCCGGGAATCGCTTTGAGTCGGGTCAGGTGATATGTCGTCTCCGCGGCCGTCTGGCTCCGATTCTGGCCGGCGAGCGGGTGGCACTCAACTTCTTGCAGAGGCTGTGCGGGGTGGCGACACGAACGCGCATCTACGTTGATGCGTTGACGGACTTCCCAGGCCTCGCCATCCTCGACACTCGTAAGACAACTCCCGGGCTTCGTTCGCTGGAACGACAGGCAGTACTGGATGGGGGCGGATCCAACCATCGCAGCGGCCTCTACGACGCCATCTTGATCAAAGACAATCACATCCTTGCCGCCGGCGGCGTCTCTGCGGCAGTCGCGCGAGCTCGGCGCTCAGGGTTACCGGTGGAGGTCGAGGTGGAGGACCTGTTTCAGCTGGATGAGGCGATCGGCGCCGGAGCCGACATCGTCCTTCTGGACAACATGGAAGCCGATCAGATTCGCCAGGCGGTGGAAATGGCTGACCGGCGAGTGAAGCTGGAGGCCTCGGGACGGCTTACGTTGGAGCGGGCTCTGGCCGCTGCCGCAGCTGGGGTCGACCGGATCTCGGTTGGGGCCCTGACCCATTCCGCCCCGGCGATCGACCTGAGCTTGGAGATCACACGAACTTGGGCGTGACCATGGAATCACGGCCGCAGGAGGTGGCCGAGGTGGCTGCCGAGATCCGGGCCCTTGCCGCCGAGCGCAAGGCGGTCATTCTGGCTCATAACTACCAGCTCCCCGAAGTGCAGGATGTGGCCGACTTTGTCGGCGACTCCCTCGGTCTGAGCCGTCAGGCGGCCGCGACCGGCGCCGATCGGATCGTTTTCTGCGGGGTTCATTTCATGGCCGAGACGGCCTCGATTCTGAGTCCGACCAAGAAGGTTCTGATTCCCGATCTGGAAGCCGGTTGTTCACTGGCCGACACGATCAACGCCGAGCAGCTCCGCGCCTGGAAGGCGGAGCATCCTGGCGCGGTGGTGGTGTCCTATGTGAATACCACCGCTGAGGTCAAGGCTCTGTCCGACTACTGCTGCACCTCGGGCAATGCCGAGCGGGTCATCCGCGCGATACCCGAAGATCAGGAGATCCTCTTTTTGCCCGACATGTTCCTGGGTGGATACTTGGAGCGGGTGACCGGTCGTCAGATGCGTGTGTGGCCCGGCGAATGCCATGTCCACGCCGGTATCCGCCCCGCCGACCTGGAGCGAGCCCGGGCCGAACATGGTGACGCAGACTTGTTGGTTCATCCAGAATGTGGCTGCGCCAGTTCGTGCATGAACTGGGTCGCGAGCGGTGACTTGCCCGCGGACCGCACTCATATCCTCTCCACCGAGGCGATGCTCGACCACGCCCAGCGCTCACCTCAGCGGAATTTCATCGTTGCGACCGAGATCGGGATCATGCATCGTCTGGAGCGCGACAGTCCCAGCAAGCGGTTTTATGCCGCTTCGGAACACGCCATCTGTCGCTACATGAAGAAGATCACCCTGGACAAGGTGCTGACGACGCTTCGGGAGGACGTGTACGAAGTCAAGGTCCCCAAGGCCATCGCCGATGCCGCTCATCTAGCCATCCGGCGGATGGTGGAACTGTGACCAACTCTCACTCTCAGATTCACCCTCGAGTTGATGTGCTTGTAATTGGAGACGGGCTGGCCGGTACGGCCGCCGCCTTGGCCGCTGCGGCTACAGGTGCGGAGGTCTTGCTGACTGGTGCAGCCGCTGGTTCTTCGGTTTTGGCACAAGGCGGGATCGCGGCGGCGATTGGCCCTGGGGACTCTCCAGGCCTGCATGCCGCCGATACGTTGCGGGCGGGGGCTGGGCTCTGCGATCAGATCGCGGTGGTTGAGTTGACCAGGTGGGGTCCTTCGCTGATCCGGTGGCTGGAGGACCAGGGGGTTGAATTCGATGCCCCCCTAGGTTTGGAAGCCGCCCATTCACTGGCTCGCGTGGTTCACGGCGGCGGGGATGCCTCCGGGCGGACCATTATGGCTGCCCTGGGTAGAGCTGTCGGCCGCAATCAGCTGATCCAACGCTGGCGAGGAGCCAAGCTAGATCAGCTGTTGGGCGAGGGCGAATGCCTGGGTGCCGCTTTCGAGCGCGGCAACCAACGGTGGTTGGTTCCAGCGGCGGCGACGATTCTTGCCACCGGTGGTTATGCCGGCCTCTGGGCTCGCACAACCAATGCTCGCGTCACCTCGGGTGAGGGCATCCTTGCCGCCGCCGAGTTGGGAGCCGAGGTGGACGGTATGGAATTTGTCCAGTTTCATCCCACGGCGTTTGCCGGGCCGGGGCGCCCGTTTCTCCTGACGGAGGCCCTCAGGGGCGCGGGTGCTCACGTAGTCGACAGATGGGGCCGCCGATTCCTCTTTGCCTATGACGCGCGGGGCGAACTGGCACCAAGGGATATTGTTTCGCGGGCCATTGCCGAGCATCTGCGGCGGGTCGGCGGATCGACAGCCTTCCTATCCGCGGCGCCTATCCCGAGGGGGACCTTGATCGACCATTTCCCAACCTTCGTGCGCAACTGTGCGGCGGTCGGTCTCGACCCTACCAACGATCTGATCCCGATCGCTCCGGCCGCCCACTACTCGATCGGGGGGGTGGTCACCGACCTCGAGGGCAGCACTTCGGTACCGAGGTTGTGGGCAGCCGGCGAATGCGCATATACGGGAGTTCACGGGGCCAACAGGCTGGCCAGTAACTCGCTTTTGGAAGCCGGTGTATTCGGGCGCCGGGCAGGCCTGGCGGCAGCGGGGGCGGGGGCCAGGTTCCCGGAGCCGGAGAACCTGGCTGGGGGACGCGAACCTAAGCGAGATCGCCAAGTGCCCGCCAGGGGCCCGATCCTTTCCATCCGCCAGATTCGGTCGTTGATGACAGAGCATGTTGGCGTGCTCAGGTCCGAATCCGGGCTACGCTTCGCGGTTGAACTGATGAAGGCAGCGGCGGTACAGGATGATGTCTCAGCTCGTGCGCTGGCGCTAGGCGCTATGGTCGCTGCAGCCGCCTTGGCGAGGCCCGAAACCGCCGGTGCCCACGTCAGGATCGATGCTGAGACAGCTCTCGCAGGTTGATCTCGCGGTACGCTCACTGACGGGATCGACGAGACCGGTCGGAGAGTTCTACCACACCGTCGAGGCTCCGTCACAAGTGGTGCTTATCGGAGTCATGGGATCCATATGGGTGTACGGTCATAGGGCGAAAGTGGTATGGCCAGGCAGGTAGCCGCGACTCGGTTGAATCTTCATCTCCCACGGACATCCTCCGCCCGGTGGGTGGGGTCTGTGGTTGCGATGGTGGCCTACGCGTTCGCGGTTGTGCCGTTGTTTCACTACTTCGGAGCAGGGATCGCGATTTTGGCGGTCGTTCCGGTAGGTGTGGTTGGGCGAACCTTTGGATTCCGGGCCGGTGCTGCAGCCGGTATCATCGCCTTCCCACTCAACATCGTTCTTTTCAACCTGGCTCAACCCGGTGACGGTTTAGCCGCCCTGACCGATGTGGGCTCCCTGGCCGATGCCGTGGCCGTGTTCGCAATCGGCGTTCTCTTTGGGCATACGCGTGATTCTGATCAGCGCGTCAAGGTGGAGCTGATCGAGCGGAGGCGCGCCGAGGATGCACTGAGAGAGAGCGATGCCCGCAAGGCCGCCATCTTGGAGTCGAGCGCCGACTGCATCATCGCGGTTGATGCCGCCGGCACCATCCTTGAGTTCAACTCAGCCTCCGAACGTGTCTTTGGCTATCTCCGTGAATACGCGATCGGTCAGCGAATGGTCGATCT
Organism: Candidatus Dormiibacterota bacterium; assembly: GCA_035939985.1. GTDB lineage: Bacteria > Chloroflexota > Dormibacteria > Dormibacterales > Dormibacteraceae > DASZFH01. The sequence goes on along the minus strand of DASZFH010000237.1, from coordinate 3,079 downwards.
GATCCTGCCCCGCCGACTTCGCTCGCTGACCTGGGATTCGATGCGACGTCTGATGGCGGCGCCCGATGGACATGGACAGGGTCGCCAGTTCGAAACCATGGCTTTGCGTTCCGACGGCAAAGAATTCGCGGTCGAGATTCTGCTCGGCTTCTACCGGGTCGGATCGCAGGTGGTTTGCTCGGCGTCGATTCGTGACATCACCGAGCGCAGGAAGCAGGCCGCCGCCCTGGAGTATCAGGCCTACCACGACCATTTGACCGAGCTGCCCAATCGCCTGCTCTTCGTCGACCGGCTGCAGCAGGCCATCCACACCGCTGGTCGGGAAGCTCGGCTCTTGGCGTTGCTGATGCTCGATCTGGATGGCTTTAAGGCGGTGAACGACAGCGCCGGGCACCACGTGGGAGATGAGCTGCTGCAGCAGGTTGCCAAACGGTTGCGTGGAGAGGTCCGTGCTTCCGATACAGTGGCGCGCTTGGGCGGGGATGAGTTTGCGATCATCGTTCCCGAGATCGCTGACCTGGCCGGCCTGGAAGCCCTGGCGGGGAAGATCGCAGCCGTCCTGACGCCAGAGTTCGAAGTTGACGGCCGATCTTACGGAATTCGGGCCAGCATTGGCATCGCCATCTTCCCCGACCACGGACGGGACGTTGATACCCTGGTCCGGCACTCCGACTCGGCAATGTACGCGGCCAAGCGGGGGCGCTTTGCCAGCCGGATCTGGATTGGAGAGCCCAAGCGGTCTCGCGGGGTGGCGACCAGATAGCAGAGGCGGTCAACCTCGAACAAAGCGAAAGATTCGGGCTGCTCGTTCGTTGTTCGTAGTTAGGGCTTGGAGAAACCGAGCGGCCGGCGCGGGAACCGCTGTTTTTGGCAGTAACAATCGAGCCAGTACCAATCGAGAAGGAGACCGGAGTGAACGCACCCATGAGACGACTGAGGACGATCGCCTGTTCGGGTGGCGCGGCTATGCTGGCAGCCCTGGTGCTGCCTTCGTTGCCCGCGGCCGCGGCGGGTCCGACCACCGATTATCTGGTGGTCTACGACTCCCCGGCTCACGTCAACAGGTTCTCGGTCGCCTCCTTCGGCGAGACGCGCGCCGATCTCACCGACGCCGGCGTTCTGGTGGTCAACTCGAATAACCCCAATGCCCTCAGTCAGTTGAATGGTGTGACGGATGTTGTCCAGGATGGCCGGCACTTTCAACTTCCCGCCAGCGACCTACAGGCGAGCCCGACTTCGGAAGAGGAGATCGACTCGTCTTCTCATTGCGCGAGCACCGACGACACATGCTCTCAGCAGTGGGATCTGAGCCGCATCCACCTGCCGGCTGCCTGGAAGACGACCCGAGGCTCGGCTGCCATCAAGGTTGCGGTGCTCGACGGTGGTGTCTATTCAGGCCACGAAGAGATCGGCTCCAACTATGACCAGGCCCACAGCCGGTCATTCGTCCAGCCTTCGGATTTCTGCCCCAGCGATGCGACGACCTTTGCCAGCACCCAGGATTTTGACGGCCACGGGACCTGGATCGCCACTCACATCGCCGGTAAGACCAGCAACCTCATGACGGGGATCGCACCCAAAACCACCCTGCTCAATGTGCGGGTGGTGGGGACCTGCGGCTTCGGTGATGACAGTTGGATTCTGGAGGGCATGATGTATGCCCACCAGGCCGGCGCACAACTGATCAACGCATCTCTCGGCGCGTTGGTCTGCGCCAAGGTGGTCCCCGCTTCCGTCTACTGCAGCGACCCGGTCCAGGTTAAGAGCGACGTCGCCTTTTCGCACGCGGCGGCGGCGGTGACTCGATACCTGACTGCCCACGGCACGCTGGTGATCGCGGCGGCCGGGAACTACCACGCGCCTATCGACGGAACCGGTGTGCTCAAGGGTAACGGCCTCACCTTTGGTGGAGTCTTCGCTCCCGACCCAAGCAATCTCGTCACCGGCTTGCGCCAACTGCCCGCCGGATTGCCTGGTGTGATTTCGGTGGGCGCCACCACTCGCAAGACAGGCACCGGTGCGGTCGGGGACACTGTCTTCGGGCAGTATGGAGCTGGGCTATCCGACCAATTGGCCCTTTACAGCGACTACGGGTCCGGGGTCGACATAATGGCCCCCGGCGGAGCTCGGAACTTCAACCTGCTGGCCCGGGAGTGCAAAACCGCGGATTGTGCTCGGCTGGGTCCCTCTCAACCGGGAGCGTCGGATAACACCGGGGTGTATGGCGCCATTGGAGCCGTGGGCACGCCCTGCGGTGCGACCTGTTATGGCTATCTGGTCGGTACCTCGCAATCCACGGCCCAGGTCACCGGTGTGGCCGCCCTGGCCCTGGCGGTCAATCAGGATCTGAGTCCGGATCAACTGACCCGTCTGTTGCGCCGCTCCGTGACCGACTTCAAGGATGACAACGCGACCCCTCCCATGTCGGACAACCCCTCGGAACCAACCTTCAACTATGGGATCGACTTCACCGCTCCCCCGATCTCCAACGATCAGATGGGTTCGGGAGTGATCGACGCTGCCAAGGCGGTCGAGGCCGCGGAGGACTCCAAGTAGAGACCTAGGTCTCTAGAGAACCCAGGGCTCTGGGCATCCGGATCCGGTCGCGGGTTCGTGTGCGATGGGAAGGCTTCCCTTCGCGCGCCTTGTCCGGGCTGAAGTACCATGGGTCCCTTCTGGAACTAGGAATCCAGGAGGCATGAATTGGGCCGGGGACCGATGGCCTGGCCTTAAGGGGTTGACAGTCAGGATTCGAGATCAGTTTGGAGAATGGGGAGGGCCGGGGCCATCTCATCCGCGCTGGGGGGGACCGTTGCCGCGACCGGTGCCTCCGCTCAGGCAGGGTCCAGTCCGTTCGCCGCGACCACCTGCTGCAAACCCGAGACTGAAAGGCGGGATAGTCGCCGTGGTCGTGGGGTTGGTGGTGGCAGCAGGCCTGCTTCGAGTCGCTCAACCCATCACGCCCGTTGGCGCGATCACGACCCTGGGAACGGCTCCTGCGGTCGGAGGTTCACAACCGAGCCTGCCTTGGCCGTCGGCAGGGTCTGGCGCTGTCTCGGTCGAGAGTCTGGGGTTGGTG
>DASZFH010000236.1:0-6636 GCA_035939985.1 Candidatus Dormiibacterota bacterium | reverse complement strand
CGGCGACCTGAAACCCAGCCCGACAATTCGATCTCCTGGCCGATGTGTTGCGGCCCCATCGAGCCGCACGGGATCCCTGGCCTCAATGGGTGGGTTGTTCCATCAGCCAGCGACCTAGGTCGTCCCACGGAACTTCCACCTGGGCAGCCGTCTCCATATCTTTCAATTGGACCACTCGCCGGGACGCCTCCGCAGCATTGACGATGGCAACGTACCTGACCCCAGACCGATTGGCGCTCCGCATCTTCGCCTTGAGGCTGCGTTGGGAATAGTCAATGACGCTTGGCGTGGCAACGCGGGCCTTACGGCCAACCTCGGCCGCCGCCCCGCTGAGGCCGGACCCGTCGGGCAGTACGGCCAAGCCGCTCAGAGGATTGCCACCCTCCTCGTCGCCGACCGCGGCGAGGGCTTCCACGACTCGATCGAGGCCCATGCCGAAGCCCACGGCCGGTGTCGGGGCCCAGCCCAACGCCTCCGCGAGACCGTCATAGCGACCGCCTCCGCCAAGCGCGTTTTGGGCTCCACCACGAGCCTGGTCCACAAATTCAAAGACCGTCCTTGTGTAGTAGTCAAGGCCCCGCACCAGGAAAGGGTTGATTTCGAAGTCGATCTTGGCTTCACGCAGCAGCTCGCGAACCTCGTCGAATGCCATCGCACATTCCGAACAAAGGTGATCGAGAATCCTCGGCGCCCCCGCCTTGAACGGCTGGCACTGCGCCTCCTTGCAATCCAACAGCCGCAGCGGATTATCCTCCAATCGGCGCTGGCAATCGGAGTGAAGCTGGTCTGATAAGGGCCTGTAGTAGCCGAGCAGCCGGTCGAGATAGGCGGGCCTGCAGTTCCGGTCCCCAATACTGTTGAGATGTAACGAGACTCCCCGCAGACCGACCTCCGCCATCCAACGCCAGGCAATTTCTATGACTTCGGAATCAAGACCAGGTGACTCATCCCCGATCGCCTCCACGTCGAACTGGTGGAACTGGCGGTAGCGGCCTTTCTGCGGCCGGTCATACCTGAACATCGATCCGATCTGATACACCCGGACCGGCTGCGTTTCCTGTTGGAGGCCGTTCTGGAAGTAGGCTCTGACCACCCCGGCGGTGGCCTCCGGCCGCAGGACCAACCAGTCGCCGCCTCGATCTTGGAATCGAAACAGTTCCTTCTGGACCACATCCGTCGAAGCCCCGAGCCGTTCGATCAGCGTCGCGGGCTCGATGATCGGGGTTTCGATCTCTCGATATCCGTACGCCCCGCCGATCGCCCGCGCGATGGATTCAACCTCAGCCCAAACCTCTTTGTCGGCCGGCATGATGTCGTGGACTCCACGGGCGGCTCGAATAGGTTGGGGGGACATAGACTCGATCGATTCTAGATACCTCTCGCCCCCACTGCCTCAACCAACCTAATCTCGAACCAATTCGTTCGCCGCAAATCGGTGAATCTCGGCTTAGGAGAGAAATGGGTTGTAACGCCGCTCCTGGCCGATCGTGGTGATCGGTCCGTGTCCGCTGTAGACCAGAATGTCATCATTCAGGCCTAAGAGCTGGGTCTTGATCGACTCCATGAGGGTGGCGCTATCGCCTCCGGGCAAGTCAGTCCGCCCGATCGACCCAGCGAATAGAGCGTCACCGGTGAAGATGGCCCCACCGATCTTTAACGACACGCTGCCGGGGCTGTGGCCGGGGGTGGCCAAGATGGCGAAACTCAGTGGGCCCACATCGAACCGCTCCCCCTCGACCAGGCTCTGAACCAGCTCGATCGGTGGAGTTGGGACTGGAGTGGCGCCGCGCATCGGAGTGCCCCTGGTCAAGAAGTCTCGCTCTCGGTCATGGACAGCGACCGGGACTCCGAACTCCTCGAGGAGTCTGGGGAGCCCAGCGATATGATCGAAATCGGTGTGGGTCAGAAGGATGGCTTCGACCTTGGCCTCCCGACGGCGGACCAGATCGATAACGGACTCCGGGTCCAAGTTGGCATCGATGATCACCGCTCGCCTCGATTCCTGATCGAGCACCAGGTATGAATTGGTCCCCATCTGGGGATCGGCGATCGCCTCGATCTGAACTGTCACGCCGAGGCTTCCCGAGCTACGGTATGGACATCTCGGACCTGTTCCAGCTTTTCCATCAGCCGTGAGAGCTGGGAGAGGGAGTCGATTTCAACCGTTGCGTCGACCACGGCGGTCTTATCGTCGTAAACATGCACCTCACAGGCCGACAGGTTGACCCCACTTCCGGCCACCACGGTCGCGATATCCCGCAACAACCCGGTCCGATCCCAAGCTTCAATTTTGATCGCCACCGGGTACCGCTCACCGACCTCGGTGTCCCAATCTACGGGCACCACCCTGGCCTTATCGGGGGTGTTGACGGAATTTATGCAATCAGCCCTGTGCACCGTAATGCCCTTGCCCCTGGTCGTGTAGCCGGCGATCGCGTCCCCAGGGACCGGCTGGCAGCAAGAAGCGATTCGAGTCAGGACGCCACTTTCACCCCGGACACGAATCCGGGGGACGGTTCTGACCTGCGGGGTGAGGGGAATCGAACGCAGGTCGTCCCCGCCGTCCGCCGGCACCAATGCCATTCGCAGCACGACGGTGTGGGACGAGATCTCCCCGTAGCCGATCGCGGCCAAGAAATCGTCCGGGGCGACAAACCTGTAGGCCTTGGCCATCTCGTCCAGCTTTCCGTCCGGTAAGAGCTGGAGGGCGACCCGATGCATCCGCCGCAGCTCCTTGTCGAGCAGGTCGCGGCCCTTGGCAACGTTCTCCTCCCTGCTCTGGCTCTTGAACCACTTCCGGATCCGCTCCCGTGAGGATGCGCTCTTGACGAAGTTGAGCCAGTCCCGACTGGGACCGTGAGGCCCCTTGGAGGCGAGGATCTCGACGATCTCACCGTTATTGAGTTCGGTATCCAGCGAGGCCATGCGGCCGTTGACCTTGGCGCCGATACACCGATGGCCCACCTCGGTATGGATGTGATAGGCGAAGTCGACCGGAGTCGAGCCAGCCGGCAGATTGATCACATCTCCCTTGGGAGTGAAGACAAAGACCTCGTCCTGAAACAGGTCGATCTTGACCGCGTCGACGAAGGACTCAGCGTCCTGAACCTCCCGCTGCCACTCCATCAACAAACGCAGCCAGGAAAATCTCTCGTCAAAGCGCTCTTCCCCAGCGGACTCCTTATAAGCCCAGTGGGCCGCGACTCCGAACTCGGATACTTGATGCATTTCCTTGGTTCGGATCTGAATCTCCATGGGGCTTCCCGCCTGTGTGATTACGGTCGTGTGCAGAGATTGGTACCCATTGGACTTGGGCATGGCGATGTAGTCCTTGAAGCGACCGGGCATCGGCTTCCATAACGAATGGACCACACCCAGAACCCCATAGCAATCCTTGACCGATTCCACCAGTACCCGGACCGCGGTCAGGTCGTAGATCTCAGAGAATTCCTTGTGGCCCTTCTGCATCTTTTGGTAGATCGAATAGACGTGCTTGGGCCGTCCCTGGATTTCAGCTTCGATGCCGATCTTCTCGAGCTCTCTGGCCAAAATTTCTCGGAGATCACCCACTACGACCTCCCGCTCGTTCCGCTGCACGCTGATCCGACTCACCACGTCTTGATATGCGTCGGGGTCGATCTCGCAAAAGGAACGATCTTCCAGCTCCCACTTGATCTGCCAGATCCCCAGCCGATGCGCCAGCGGCGCGTAGATGTCGAGAGTCTCGCGAGCAATCTTGCGTCGCTTTGCTTCAGGCAAAGGGCCCAGGGTTCGCATGTTGTGGAGCCGATCGGCAAGCTTGATCAGAACAACCCGAATGTCCTCAGCCATCGCCAGGAGCATCTTGCGAATGTTCTCGGCCTGAACCTGCTGTTCTGATCGGAACGAAATGCGGCTCAATTTGGTGACCCCTTCCACCAGGCGGGCAACCTCGGGTCCGAATTCCGAGCTCACTTCTGCCGGGGTCAAAGACGTGTCCTCGACCGTGTCGTGGAGAAGCGCGGCGGCAATGGTGGCCACGTCGAGGTGCAGGTCAGCCAGGGTAGCGGCCACCTCAAGCGGGTGATTGACATAGTCCTCGCCGGTCAGGCGCCGCTGGCCGGCATGAGCTGACGCCGCACGCTCGTAAGCACGACCGACCAACTCCTGGTCCGCCGGGCTGAGGTGCTGGGCGATCCTCAACAATTCCGCGATGCTCATCGGCCGATTATGGCTGGCGGTGTGGCTGCGGCTCTCACGATGCCGATCTGTCTGCCAGGCGACTACCAGTAAGTGAAGCTTTCCCCGTTTGTATAGGAGTAAACATGCGGGGCTTGGGGAGAGGTCGGTTTTCGCGCGAACTGATCCTGCTGATGGTGGCGGGATTAGCCACCGTCGGGGGAGCCAGCTTCAACGTCCAGGGATACTCGGGCCGAGCCGGAGTGGTTGCAATCGCGGCCGCACTGGCCGGCTTCGGTACCGGGGTCATGCACCGGCGACGGCCTCAGGCGGCCGGTCTGGCCGCCCTCGCTCTGGGTTTGCACCTGCTCAAGGCTCGGTTTCTCGGTGGTGGGGTCACATATCTCGGGATCAACCTGGTGGGACTGATGGCTCTCGCCCTCGGAGGCGCCACCGCTGAGGTTTCCTACTCCGCTCTCTCGCTCACGATCAGACGACGAGTTGGGGACCTGGAACGTGTGACCAGGCTCCTGGAGGAGCAACGACGCATCTTCATCGCCGCGACCGATGAAGGAGCCTTGGCCGCCGCCGATGTGAATGAGATCACGGGGCACTTGGCTCGGGTCACGGGCGCAGAATTCTGCTGTCTCTACCTCAGCGCCCCAGATGGCAAACAGTTCCTCCCCCAGCTACCGGGCATAGGCTTTGACCAGAGTCGGCCGCCCAGCCTCTCCCGCCTGCGGGGAGCCGCCGACCCAATCTTCACGGCCATCGACGCCCACGACCCCGTTTACCTCGACTCTCCCGAGCAGCTCTCCCCCGCCCGGCGTCTGCTGCCTCCGAACTTCAAGGCCCGCAACCTTCTCGTGCTTCCCATTGCCAGGGACCAGGAATTGGTTGGATTCATCCTGCTCGGCAATCGTGCCGATGGTTTCACCCCAGACCTGCAGCGGCTTGGGGTTGCGCTCGCCGCGCAAGCGGGAATAGTCCTGGCAAGCCAGAGCATTATCAGCCAATCCAAGGAGGAAGCAGAACGGGCGTCAGTTCTTGCCGAGATCACCTCCAGTGCTGGAGAACTCGATCTGGATGGGCTACTTGATCTACTGCTGACTCGTGCCAAGCAGGTCATCCGGCATGACACAGCCCAGGCCATCATCTTCGGACCCCGCGGCACGTACACAATCGTCGGCAGCCTGTTACCCCCTGGGGTGCTCGCCGGGACACCCTTGGAAGGGCTTCGAAATCAGGGCGAGGTGGCGATCAGGAGGATGCTGAGCCTAACCGACCCCCTTTACAGCGGGGTCACACCCGCGGGAGATGCTGCCCAGGTGGCGGAGGCGTTGGTACCCGTCAGCGCCCGAGGGCAGGTAATCGGAGCAATTTGCCTGGGACGTCGGGGCGGCCTTTCGTTCGGTGACCGGGATCAAAAAGTGCTCGACGAGCTTCGGCTGGCGAGCGGCAGAGCGGCGGAAGTATCCACTGACAGTCGGCCGACCGGATCGAGGCAGGAAGAGCCTCGGGAACTGGTACCAACCAATCCGCTGGCCGAAATCTTCGCCACCGCCACCCGTGAGCAGGCGATGGACCTTCTTCTGGCCTGGTCTCTTAGGATTGGCGACGCCAGTGCCGGTTGCGTGGTCATGATGGAGAACAGGCGGCTGCGCGTCAGATCATTGCTGGGTTGGAGTCGCGAATCAGCGGCTAAGACCGCCTTGGACCAAGGTTCCGAAATATGCCGAAGGGCCCTCGACGGTGGCGCCCTGGTGATCGACACCCTTTCCCCCGCTGCCGGCGCCCCGATTAAAGTCCTCTGCGTCCCGCTGGGGATTCGAGCCCTGCGGGTTGGTTGCGTGTTCTTGGCCAATCCCGCAGAAGCACCTCAATTCAACTCCGCGCAGGCGGGACGGGTGCAAGATCTCGCCACCGCGGCGGCTGGAATGGTAGCGGCTGAGACCGCAATCGCCAACCAGGAACACGATCTCCTGACCGCCATGATCGGGTTCGCCACCGCCTTGGACGGGAGGAGCCCGTACACCTCCGGCCGCTCCGAGCGAGTCGCTACCTATGCCCTCACGATTGCTAGCGAGCTGGGTTATGCCGTCAACGACCCCGGCGCCGCGCGACGTCTACACCAGGGATGTCTGCTCCACGATCTCGGGCAAGTGGTGGTTCCAGATTCCGTCTGGCAAAAATCTGGACGGCTCACGCGTGCCGAGTCCACCCAGATCAAGCTCCACCCATCGGTCGGTTTCGACCTGCTCAAGGGCATCCCGATGCTCACCGACGAATTGGTCATCATCCGGTCCCACCACGAGCGTTTCGATGGCCGCGGCTATCCAGACGGCAAATCGGGAGATCAACTTCCGATCGTGGTCTGGATCGCGGGGGTGGCAGACGCACTGGAGGCGATGACGGGGGAGCGCCCCCACCGGCCATCGCTCACCATCGAGGCGGCCATCGAAGAGCTTCGGGCAGGCT
>DASZFH010000235.1:0-2474 GCA_035939985.1 Candidatus Dormiibacterota bacterium | reverse complement strand
TTCGTGCGAGAGGATCGGAGAGGGGCCCGGCTGGCAGGCACCAAATGGGCTCTGCACCCCCAAGGGAGAGGGGCCCCGCTGGCAAGACACCAAATGGCCTTTGAACCCCAGGGGAGTGGGCCCAGCTCGGCAGTCCCACACGAAATCCACCTGCCCCACAGGCACTGCCCCCGCAGCAGCGCCTCACGAAATCCACCTGCCCCACACGCAACCCCCAAGCCACCCCCACCCGGATCCGACACAGCCCCGTCGCCCCCAGAATCACCTCAACCAACAAGCTTCAGTAGTCCCACGCGTTAACACTCACTGACCGTGCTCACCTTGGAACCACCGGACCCGCCCCGAGATTGATGGCCGACCAAACAGCCGCCGTCAACTCAGAGCATCGGCAGGCCCCGGGGTCCGCGTTGGCCGCCCGTACCGCCAACCTCCCCTCGATCGCTCTGCGCGAGGTGACCAAACGTTACCGAATGGGGGACGAGGAGATCCTCGCCCTCGACGGTGTCAACCTGACCCTCTTCGACGGCTCCTACGTGGCCGTCATGGGCCCCTCAGGGAGCGGCAAATCAACCCTGGCCAACCTCCTCGGTGGACTCGATACTCCGGACGTCGGTCAGGTGGTGGTCGACGGCAAAGATCTGGCCCATATGAGCGACGGTGAGCGCTCCCGCTACCGCAACCGCTCCATTGGCTACATCTTCCAGAGCTTCAACCTCCAGCCCACCCTGACCGCGCTCCAGAACGTGACCATGCCGATGGTCTTCGCCGGAGTCGCGGGGAGAGAGCGCCGGCAACGGGCCGAGCAAGCGCTCGAGCACGTCGGGCTGGCTGACCGCATGAACCACCGGCCGACGCAGCTCTCCGGCGGTCAGCGCCAGCGGGTAGCGATCGCTCGCGCTCTGGTCAACCGACCCCGCCTGATTCTCGCGGATGAACCCACCGGAAACCTCGACTCCGCCCGCGGTCAGGAGATCATGGAACTGATCGTCGCGCTTCACCGCGAAAAGGGCATCAGCCTCCTTGTCATCACCCATGACCAAGAGGTGGCAAACCACGCGCAGCAGGTGCTCCACCTACGTGATGGACGGCTGCACGAATGAGATTCATCGATTACTTCAGCTTCTCAGCCGCCAACCTGAGGCGCCAGAAACTGCGGACCGGGCTCAACGTCATGGCTGTGGTGATCGGAGCAATGGCCGTGGTCTCACTGGTCTCGATCGCGGTCGGGGCACAAAACTTCGTCTCCCAACAGTTCGCCTCATTCGGAGCACTCAATACGGTCCAGGTCAGCGCGCAGGGACACGGCGGGGGCGGACCGTTCAGCGATGGCGGCTCATCCTCTCCCAATACCGGCTCACCACCCCCGAAAATCGACGATGCGGTCGTGACCAAGATTGCGGCCATTCCACACGTGACTGCCGTCAGCCCTCAGTTTCAGATCGGCAACATGACCTCGGTAGCGCTGGCTGGCTCATCCAATCAGCTCTCGATTCAGATGCTCGCGATCACACCCAACGCGGCCGGGAACCCGAAACTCCAGGCAGGGAGGCAACTCTCAGCTGGAGACCTGCACATGGTCATCCTCGGTGCCGGATACCTCAAGGGGCTGGGCTACGCGAGCAACCCCGGCGGTGCGGTCGGACAAACCCTGGTGATCACGACCGGACCGGGATTCACCGGTGACGACATCAACCCGCCCCAACCGCAGATGGGGCCGGGTGGCGGCGGGCCGCCGCCGCAATCGGCGCCGGTCCAACTGAAAGCTTCGATAGTTGGGGTCGCCGCGACCGGACCAAACGACGGCAGCCTGTACGTGACGTCCCTCTGGGGCAGATCCCTCATGACCTTCAAGAATTGGCAGCCCAAAGGTGGGAACCAGCCTCCGGCTCAGAACCAGACCCCAGGGCTGAACCAACCCCAACCCGGACCGCCGGTCATGGAATTGGTGACTCAGGATCAACTGGCGCAGCGCGGTTACGACTCAGTCTCAGTTCGAACCGATTCCACCACTGCTGTCGCCCACGTCGCGGGCTCCGTCCGAAACCTGGGCTTCTACGCCTCAACCGGCCAGGACACCATCAACCAACTGACCAGCGTTCTGCGCATCGTCGGACTGGTCCTTGCTGGGGTCGGCGCCATCGCCCTTTTCATTTCCGGGATCGGCATTGTCAATACCATGATCATGGCCACCTACGAGAGGACTCGCGAGATCGGGATCATGAGAGCGTTAGGAGTCTCGCGGCGAGCGGTTCTGGCCCTATTCACGTACGAGGCTGGGCTGATTGGTCTGATGGGTGGGGCGATCGGGGCTGGTTTGGCGGTGGCGGCCGGTTTGGTGGCGAACTCATATCTGAATCGAATCATTGCCCAGCAGGGCTTGGATGCCAACAACGTGATCACGTTCCCGGCCTGGCTATTCCTCGGCATCGTCCTGTTCACGACTTTGCTGGGGCTGCTCGCCGGCCTCCTCCCCG
>DASZFH010000234.1:0-14719 GCA_035939985.1 Candidatus Dormiibacterota bacterium | reverse complement strand
GGCCGACGAGCGTCGTGGTCTCCAGGAGTCGGGTTTGTACAGTCGTCAGGCGGATCAGGTTCACGTGGCGGCGGTTCCGCTTCGGGTCGGCCTGGTGGGAGTCGAAGGGTCGAAATCTGAATTTGAAGTGACGACGGCCCTGGCCAGCGGTGGGTTCGCGATCGCCGTGACGTTCTTTCACGTCCAAGCCAGGATGGCGGACGCGCTTGCGGGCCAGGTCGCGCAGAAGATCGCCCTCGCTGCCTCTGGCGTGGACGTCATCATCCTGCTGCCGGTGGCAAGCACTGACCTTGGGAGAGGCATCTTCGACGCCGATCCGGTCGTTCGGGCGGTTGCCAACGCATCCGTGCCGGTAATCACCGCCGTTGGGCCGGACGATGGTCGGACCTTGGCCGACGAGGTCGCCCACCGAGCCTGTTCAGGGCCACATGTGGCGGCCGATTTTGTGCTGACCCGACTGGCCGGAGCTGAGCAGCGACTCCTGGAGGCGTCTCGGAACCTGGAGAAAGCACATGCCGATGCTCGGCTAGAGCTCAGGGGCCGTCGCCGCCGAAGCCGTCAAAGACGTGCATCCGCGGCAATCGCAGTGCTGGCCGCGGTCAGCGTCGCCTTCGTGGTTCGCCCCACCTTGTTGCCGGCCGACGTCGCGGTGGCCGGTCCGCTCCTTCTGGGGATGGTGTTCTGGTGGTCACGAGTGTGGTTTCGGCGTCCGGTTCCGTTTCTTTCCCTCCGGCCCCCTCGAGAGTGGACCAGGGCGATCGAAGAGCTTGAAAGCTGTACCCGCACGCTGCCAGAGGCGGCAAATATGAGGGAGCTGGAGGCCCGAGTTGGGGCCGGGCGAGCCTTGGTGGCCCAATGTCGCAAGCAACTGGGAAAGGAGGGCGGCTGACCCGCTCGCTTGTCCAAGCGTGATCGTCTCAGCGAAAGATTGGGGTGCACGGTCCGTTAAGTAGATCTCATGCCGCGCCTCATCGGGTGAAGCACTACTTGTCAAGCGCCGTTGCCTTTCTTGATCAGGAGTGATTCGGATCTGTCAGGTCCGCGTCATCGAAAAGCGTAGATAGTGATACCAAGCTTGGCCCAGAATCAGGGAATTCCGTCAACCAAATCGTTGGAGGTCTTCCCATGCGCCGCTTGTTCTTTGTTCTCGTCATCGCCTCGGCCGTACTCAGTCTCGCGTCGACCGCCGCACCTGCTCTCGCTTATGGCAACTGCTGCGGCTGAGTCGGCTAATACGAAGTAGCGCTCGGGGGTCGCCATCGCATACCATAAGCCGATGGTCGACCCCCGAGGCCCTCGGGCCCGCCGCCGTCAAGGCGTTGAAGTAGACGCGGGACGAATTCGTCGTGCGAGGCTGGAGGCCGGGCTGTCACTGGCCCAAGTTGCACTCGGGTGTGGCATCTCGCGACAGCATGTCCATCACATTGAAAATGGCCGGGCTCGCCCAAGGGCCTCTGTGCTTCACGACATGGCGCGCGTTTTGGACCTACCTGTCGAAGCACTCCTGATGCCGTCCACCGGAAGCCTGTCAGCCGAGGTGGAAGCGGCCGAGCTGGCGATTTTGGTCCAGCAGGAACGCTACGCCGATGCGATTGACTCAGGCCGGGCTCTGCTCAAACGAGTGCTGACGCTGGCTGATCGGGCGGAGATCAATTTTCAGATCGGAGTGGCGTACTTCCGGTCAATTCAACCGGCTGACGCATTGACGTTTATGGCCGAAGCCTCAGAGGCAGCCAGAGAGTTGCTGGATGAGCACCTCCTCATTAGTTGCTTGAATATCACCGCCCAAGCGCGCTTCATCCTCGACGATCCAGAGGCGGTCGCGCTTCAGGAGGAGGCCCTTCGACGTTGCGACCTGCTGAAGCCACTGCCGGGACGACTGCGTGCGCGCATTCTGAACCACCTTGGATTTATGTACATACAGCAGCAACGGACCGAGAAAGCCGCCGAAACGCTCGAGGAGGCAATCAGGTGCGCCGGCCCAGTGCAGGAGCTCCGTCTGGTCGCATCCGCGTATCACAACCTGGTCGGTGTTTACGACCGGATGGGGAACACTTCCAAAGCGGTCGAGTACGCCCGCAAGGCGGAGGCCCTTTATGAGCTCCATCGGGATAGGAAGGTGTTGCTGTGGCTCCACTCGGACATTGCGAAGGTTTTGATGGATGCGGGCCGTCTCGAAGCGGCCAAGGATCATATTGATCATGCCCTCGAATTTGGTCGTGACATTCCGGCCCAGGAGATTCGGGGTCGCGCGGAGGTCCTGGTCATTCTCAGCGAGTGGCATTGGATCCAGCGCGATGCGGAGGCGGCGCGGTTAAGCCTCGATGAGGCGAAAGCTGTGACCGATGCCAGCGGCGAGTTGGGACCTCAGGGTCGAATTCACTGGCTCTTGGGTCGAATCGCCGTTCACGAAAAGGACGAGGCCGGCTTGGTGAGGGAATTCGGCCTCGCCATCGATATTTTCGACAAACTCAACCAACAATCAGACTTGGTGGAGTGCCACCGCGAACTTGGGGATGCACTTGCTGACCTGGGCAGGATTGAAGAAGCCGGTCGTCACTGGCGCCAAGCTTTGAGCCTTAAGGACGGAACTCCGGTCCCAGCTGCCGCTCGACTCACCCGCGCGAACTAAAAACCGGCGGTCTCGGCGGGCGGAACCCCCGATTTTGAGGTCCGATGTCGCTGAGGCTGCCAATTCCGACCGGCAGTGCTTTTAGTGGAGGGGCACGACAAGAGACGAAGTAACTCGTGTTCTAGTTCTGATGTTTGTCGCGGTCGAGGACCCTAGGATGTTGATTACGGACTCCCTTCCCTCTCAGTGGGCGGTTCCTGGCGGGCCGCCCACTCTTCTTCTCTCCACAGGCTTCTAGTCGGGGACGGTTCGCAGGAGGACCAAGGATCTCGCCTTGAGACGCAACGAAGACCGAGCCTTGAATCGCGCCATGCCACCCGCCCGGCGATTACGTTGCTTCGCGGCCGGGGCCCCCGAATCGAGCATCACCTCCCAGGTTTCACCCCAACCGGCAGGCAACTTCCAAAGTAGGTCCTCATGGTGGGCGTGCAGGATGACCATCAGGGTGTTGCCCCTGATCGGCTCTCCGCGCGTTCCCCGGTCTGGAATTTGATCTCCGTTGAGGAGCATTCCCAACGACTTGCGGCTGGAGTCTCCCCAGTCAACATCGGTCATCTCTTTCCCGTCTTTACGAAACCAGACCAGATCTTTACGACGTTGACCTGGGCCCACCTGACCCTCGAAGAATCTGTGCCGACGTAGGACCGGCTCCTTGGATCGAATACTGATCAGCCGGCGTGTGAATTCGAGCAGATCCGTATCAACGTCTGACCAGTCGAGCCATGAGATCTCGTTGTCCTGGCAGTAGGCATTGTTGTTGCCACGCTGCGTATTGCCGGTCTCGTCCCCCGCCAATAACATCGGGCAGCCTTGAGACAGGAGGATGGTGGCCAGGAAATTGCGGCGCTGCCGCGCTCGCAGCTCGAGAATCTCGGAGTTTACGGTTTCCCCCTCGACCCCGCAGTTCCAAGACCGATTGTCGTCCGTGCCGTCACGATTCTCTTCGCCATTGGCTTGGTTGTGCTTGTCGTTGTAGGAGACCAGGTCCCGCAAGGGGAAGCCATCATGACAGGTGACGAAGTTGATGCTGGCCCAGGGCTTGCGGCCGTCTGACTGGTAGAGGTCACTGGAGCCGGTGAGGCGGTAGGCGAGGTCACTTACGCCGTGGCCGTGACCACGCCAGAAATCTCGGACGGTGTCACGGTAACGGCCGTTCCATTCGGCCCACCCGACCGGAAAGTTGCCCACCTGGTAGCCCCCTGGCCCGATGTCCCAAGGCTCAGCGATGAGCTTGACCTGGGATAAGACAGGGTCCTGATGAATGATGTCGAAGAAGGCCGAGAGCCGGTCAACGTCATAGAACTCTCGGGCCAGAGCCGCAGCCAGATCAAATCGGAACCCGTCCACGTGCATCTCGGTTACCCAATATCGGAGGCTGTCCATGATCAAGCGGAGGGTCTGGGGCTGCCGGACATTGAGGGTGTTGCCGGTCCCTGTCACATCGAAGTAGTGCTTGGGATCGTCCTCGACCAGCCGGTAATAGCTCTCATTGTCGATACCGCGGAAGCTGAGTGTGGGTCCGAGGTGGTTGCCTTCGGCTGTGTGGTTGTAGACCACATCAAGGATCACCTCTAAGCCCGCCCGGTGGAGCGCCCGGACCATGGCCTTGAATTCGTAGACCTGGGAGCCCAGCACGGAGCCGGAGCTGTATCGGGCCTCGGGCGCGAAAAACCCGATCGAGTCGTATCCCCAGTAGTTGCTTAGGCCCTTCTGGATCAGGTGCCAGGCGTCGATGAAATGGTGCACTGGCATCAGCTCGACCGCGGTGACGCCGAGTTGCTTCATATGCTCGACGGCGGCGGGGTGGGCGAGGCCGGCGTAAGTTCCCCTTAGCTCGGGCGGGATCTCGGGGTGCCGCATCGTGAAGCCCCGGACGTGGGTCTCGTAGATCAGAGTCTCCGAGAAAGGGATGTTAGGACTGTGATCGTCCCCCCAGGGGAAATGCGGATCGATGACCACACATTTGGGCATGTAGAGGGTTGAGTCCAGTTCACTGGGGTGGTCCTCAGGGTCATTCCAGCGGTAGCCGAACACGGCGGGACCCCAGTCAACTTGACCGTGAATGGCCTTGGCGTAGGGATCGAGGATGAGCTTATGGGGGTTGTAGCGCAAACCCCGGGATGGTTGATAAGGGCCGTGAATCCGAAAGCCGTAGAGCTGGCCTGGGCCCACTGAATGAACGTAACCGTGCCATTGAAAGTCGGTTCGCTCCTCAAGTACATAGGAGGACTCGTCCCGGCCATTGGGCGCAAATAGGACCAATTCGACCCAGTCGGCGTGTTCGGCAAAGATCGAGAAGTTGGTCCCTTCGCCATCCCAGGTAGCCCCTAGGGGCATGTGCCGTCCCGGCCACGCCGATCTCAGTTGGCTGCGGTCACGATCCATCAGGTGGGGAACCTACGGTCGGTGAGTTGGTGCTTGAGCCGGGGCGCGGCTCCAATCGGGTCGGTGGCCAGGCTCCCAGGATCTCCTACGTTCAAGCTTCCAGAAAGATTAACCCCAGAGCGGGTCAGCTGTTCCAGATGCTGATTTGTGTCCGGCGGGCGCTGGACGGCGGATCGGAGACCATGACAAGGATGGCACCGTCCTCGATCCCGCACTGGGCCAGGGTCATACCCAGTTCAAGGCTCGATCCCGACGGCCTGGCGATGCCGACGTGGGTCCGGCCTCCGGATAATGGCGGGCCGAGCGCATCGAGCTCGGGGAGGATGCCTGCGAGGGGCGTGTGGGCCGGGAGCTCGACGTCGATCTCATCGGGTCCGAAACGGACTGAGGCCAGCACCGAACAGATCACCCTTTGAAGACTAAGGGTGTTGGACGGACGCCGAGCGGACAGTAGTAGTGGCGGGGGAGTGAAGTCGATCTGAGAAGACTCAAATGGGCTCGGCATCGGAGCGACCCGGCTGATACCGTTCGGGGCGACTCGAATGCCAACGACCCCTTTCTATCGACCGGCGCGTCTATTCCCCGACCAACCCGAGGTTGGGGAGGTGCCGATCGCTGCCCCTCCCAGCCTGTCCCACAGCGAGCGCGGAGGGCCGCAATTCCTACCCATACTCACGGGCGCAGCCTCGACGGTATTCATGATCACCGCGGGGACCTTGCTGATGAAGGTTGCTGCCGGCAGTGTGGTCATGATTTCGATCGGTTCCGCATTGCTTCTCCGGCACCAGCAAAAGGCCGCCTCTCGTCAGCGTCGCGAGGAGGAAAGGCAGAGGTATCTGGCGCACCTTCACGCTTGCCAAACTCGGCTGGAGGCGGCGGCCAACAGCCAATTGGAATCTGCGGCGAGCGGGAATCCGCCACCTGACAAATTGATCGAGGCCGTGATGACCCGCCAACGGGTGTGGGAGCGCCGGCGAGACGACGCGGATTTCTTGACCTGTCGCTTGGGGTCGGGGCGGGTCGAGTCCATGCTCAGGCCTCGGTTGGAGGTTGGTATCGATCCCTTGGGTCAGCACGATCCGGATCTGCTCGTTCGAGCGACCTCACTTGCTTCGCGATACGAAGAACTGGACGGCTTTCCCATCCTCGCTGACTTGGCAGCGATATCTGCGGTCGCCATCGCCGGATCGCGGGAGGCGCGCCGGGGATTGGCTCGGGCGGTGCTCTGCCAGCTGGCCGCATTTCATAGTCCGACCGATCTCAGGCTTATCACGCTGACGGGAGAGGATGGCGCAGAGGCCTGGAAATGGCAGCGCTGGCTGCCTCATTCGCGCCGCGCTCGCCGGGAGATTGGGAACGGCCCTCTTGGTCTGATCGCCGCGGGGTCCGCAGCTCGGGAGGGGCTCTTCGATGAATTCCTGGCACCGCGACTGAATGGTGGAATCGATGTCCGCTTGTCCCAGATGCCGCACCTGATGGTGGTCCTTGATGACTTCACCCCCGAGGTGGGTGCAGCCCTCCCAGGCTTTGAGGACCTCCTCCGGCGGGGTTCAGAGCGGGGGGTGACCATTATCTGCTTGATCGACGACCGCTCTCACGAGCCGGGGACACTCTCGATGCGAATTGCTCTGGGGTCAGGCGGTTGGGTGAGTCAGCACGGATCGGGCCCAGGTTCGCCGCCTCGCGAATTCGGCCCGGATCAGCTCGACCTGGGCGCGGCTGAGGCGATCGCACGAGGCCTCGCCCCCCTCTCGTTGGCCGAGACGGCTGGAGAGATCGATCTCAGCCGGACCGTAAGGCTGTCGCGTCTGCTCCGTCAGGACGACTCCCCCTGCCACCTGCGAATTCCGATCGGCGAGGGGGACGGCGGCCAGCCTGTCTACCTCGATCTCAAGGAAGCCGCAGAGGGAGGTATGGGGCCGCACGGCCTACTGGTCGGCGCAACCGGTTCGGGGAAGAGCGAGTTGTTAAGGACCCTGGTTTGCGGTCTGGCCCAGACTCACAGGCCGGACCAGGTCAACTTCATCTTCGTGGACTTCAAGGGCGGAGTGTCGTTTGCCGCCCTGGCCGAGTTGCCGCACAGTGCCGGAATGATCACCAATCTCGAAACAGACCTTTCGCTGGTCGATCGAATACTTGCCGCCCTCCATGGCGAGGTGGATCGGCGCCAGCGAATATTGCGGGCAGCCGGAAACCTGGAGGGAATCCGCCAGTTCCAAGCTGTTCGAGCGGGTGGGCGCACCGATCTGGCCCCGCTGCCTCACCTGCTGATAATCGTCGATGAGTTCGGAGAACTGCTGGCCCGCAGACCCGATTTCCTAGACTTCTTCGTGGCTGTGGGCCGGCTGGGGAGGAGCCTGGGAATGCATCTACTTCTGTCTACTCAGCGACTTGAGTCAGGTCGCATCAAAGGCCTTGAGAGCCACCTCCGTTATCGAATTGCGCTCCGCACCTTCAGCGCCGATGAGAGCCAGACCGTGCTTGGAACCACAGATGCCCATAGGCTGCCCTCCTATCCGGGCCTCGGCTACCTCAAAGTCGATTCGGACGTTTATCGACGTTTTAAGAGCGCTCTTGTCTCGATTCCGGTCAGTGAGGGGAATTTGATCCCGCCGGTGCCCGTGGTTCGCCGGTTGGATTGGAGCCCGCCCGGCGACCCCACCCAAAGTGGAGTGACAGAGATTGAGGCAATAGTTGGTTCGTCTCGAATTGCGACCGATCAGGCCCACCAGGTCTGGTTGAACCCACTCCCGAAAGTTCTTCGTATGGATGAGGTCGACGCGCCCACCGAAGGTGGGTTGAGGGTGGCGCTGGGGGTGATCGATGAGCCGGCTTGCCAGCGCCAAGATGCGCTCTGGCTGGACTTTGCTGGCAGTGGCGGACATCTGGCGGTCGTTGGGTCGCCCAGGTCGGGAAAGAGCACTCTCCTGGTCAGTATCGTGACTCGCCTCTGCCTCGCTCATGGCCCCGGCGCCGTCAATATCTACTGTGCCGACCTTGGCGGTGGGGGTTTAGGGCGTTTGGCGAGTCTGCCGCACGTGGGTGCGGTTTGTGCCCACGATGATGGCGAAAACCTCCGGCGGTTGCTGCGGCAGGTCCGCGAGGCGATCGATACCCGGGCTTGCTCGCCTGAGCACAAGTTCCCGGAGCTGTTTTTTGTCGTAGACGATTGCGGTCGGCTGCTGAGCGAGGTGGAGGGGGCGGATCTGGACCTGGTTGAGATTGGTTCCAGGGGCCTCAACTATGGGGTCCATCTGGTCGTTGCCGCCCAGCGCTGGGGCGATATCAAACCCAAGCTGAGGGATCAGATCGGTACCCGCCTTGAACTTCGTCTCAACGATCCGGCCGAGTCAGAGTTGGGCCGCGCCCTGGCCCGGAGCATTCCTGCGGGAATCCCAGGTCGTGGTCTGACCAGCTCAGGGCTTCAGTTTCAAGTTGCCCTGGCTGGGGAGGGTGAATGGGAAGAAATCGTGAGTCGGGGGGGTGCTCCAGCGGCGCCTCTCCGGGTGCTCCCAGGGCATGTGGGGGTGGCTGATCTGCGTATCGGGGCGGATCAGGCTGGGGTTGCCCTTGGGCTCAGCGAGTCGGCGCTCCTGCCGTTCCATGTCGATCTCCTGGGCCGCGATCCCCATTTCCTTATCCTCGGTGATTCTGAATCCGGTAAAACCACGGCCCTTCGTACTGTGATCTCCAGCCTGATGCTCAAACATCCAGCTACCGAGCTCAGGATTTCCATCATCGACTACCGCCGGGGGCTGCGGGAACTCGCGGAGGGGCCGCACGCCTTTGGTTACGCCTGCACAGAAGCCGGGGCTCTGGAGCTGGCTGACCATCTTTGGCACGAGATTGAGCCACGGCAGTTGCCGCACGATTTGCCGGATGGAGTGATCGGCCGGGCATTTCCCTCGGGTAGGACCGGGAACGGGCCCCGGCACGTCCTTGTTGTCGACGACTACGACTGGGTTGCGGGGCCGGCTCGAAATCCGCTCGCTTCCCTGACAGAGCTTCTGCTTCAGGGTTCGGATACGGGATTTCATGTTGTTCTGAGCCGCCGTGTGGCCGGGTCAGGCCGAGCCGCGTTCGAACCCTTCCTGGCGAGAATCAAGGAGCTTGGCGGTCCGGCCCTAGTCCTTGCTGGTGATCCTGGCGAGGGGCCGATCTTGGGGGCAGTCAGGGCTCGGCCCCAGCCACCGGGGCGTGGGTTGTTCGTCCGGCGGGGGCTCCCGGCGGAGCTTGTCCAGGTCGCCATATCTGACGCAGGGATCATGCGTGAGTGCGCGCTGAGTTGATTGCGGGGAGGACGACCGACTCGACATAGCGTCGTGCGACGCCTTCCAGCGCCCCAATGATTGACCACTGGGCCATTGACCAGCGGGCCTCCTCACGGTTGAGAGTGATGGCGTCTGGGGCCAGGTTTGGCGGGGGAGCCGCACCCGTCGGGAGTGGGGAGCTGGTGAGGTTGGGAGTGGCGCTGGGGGAGGGAGCCGTCAGGCCGGCGGGGAGGGATTCGATCCGCCCGGGCAGTGCGGCGATGGCCGGCACCACGTGATAACGTTCGGCGAATTGCCAGGTCAGCGCCCCGAGGATGGCCAGCAGGATGATTTCGGCGGCGATGATCCAAGGAAGGGGTGCGCGATGCCAGGGTGGAAGGCCGATTTGAGTTTTCATCTCTCTAGCATTCCGTGCTTGCCGTCACTGGTCCAGGCTGGTTGTTAACTTCACGCGCCGACCGGTGGATCTCGGCTCAGATGGTCGTCTCCCAAGGGTCTGTGCTCAGGACAAGGGTGAACGGCCCATCGTTGGTGAGAGCTAGCTCCATCTGGGCGCCGAATTTCCCGGTTCGGGTCGCAATCCCCGCATTTGCCATCCGCGACACGAACTCATCGCACAGAAATGTTGCCAAAGATGGTGGACCGGCTCCGACGAAGCTCGGTCGTCGCCCCCGGCTGGTATCGGCATAAAGGGTGAACTGCGATACGACCAAGGCCTCCCCGGCAACTTCAAGCAGGCTCAACTCTCCCGCGCCCTGAGGACCGGGGAAGATTCGGAGGGCCATCAGTTTGTTGGCGAGCTTGGCTGCGTCCGCTGGAAGGTCGGTAGGGCCGATTCCCAACAAGATGACCACCCCGCAGCCGATTTCCTGCGACCGCGGCTCACTGTCGGTCCAGGCGACTCGCGCTGTGGTTACCCGCTGGACAACCGCTCTCAGGTGGTCAGCCAGCGGGCGAGGTCAGCGATGACCTCCTCGCGCCCAAGGTCGTTGAACGGTTCGTGGAGGCGTTCGGGGTAGACGTGCAGTTGGCGTGCCGGGTGGACGGCCCTCTCGTAAAGAGTCTCGGTGGCCGCCGGATCGATGATCGGGTCGCATTCCCCGTGGATGGCCAGAAATGGGATCCCGATCTGGCCTGCGTTGGCCAGGATCTCTTCGCAGGCCAGCGACCATTCCATGAAGGTGCGGCTCGAGATGCGGTCATGGACAAGGGGGTCCGTTCGATAAGCCTCGACGATGGCCGGATTGCGGCTCAGCCCGCTGGGCGGAACCTCGTTGTTAAGAGCCAGTCGCGGCACGAACCGCGATCCAAATGGCGCGATCTTGGTTTTCCAAGCCGGCGCCTTCATTTTGAGGCGTAGGGCCGGAGCCGAGAGCGCGAATCGTGCCGGCCGGATCCGACCCGAGAGGATGGCACTGAGGAGCACCGCGCCCCCAAACGAATGCCCAAGCGGCACCATCTCACCGGCGAACTCTCGGGAAAGTTTGTCGCACAGAGCCGTGGCGTCCGCCACGTATTGGTCCCAGGATTCAATGTGCCCCCTTTGCCCCGGACTCCGGCCCGCGCCGCGAAGATCAACCGCGAAAGTGGCTATTCCAGAATGGGCGAGGTCGTGGGCCAGCGCCCGGTGCCGACCGGAATGATCGCCGAGGCCGTGGATGATGGCCAGGGCGACCGTAGCGCCTGGCGGGACCCAGCCCCGCCAGAACAGCTCCTGGCCGTCGCCGGAGGTGAGCCACCCCTCCTCTTCGTCGACCTCAGTCACTGAGGTGGCGGAGTCCGCGAAGGATCTTGAGCGCTTCTTGCTCGGCCTCAAGCAGGCTGGGCGCGGATGCCCGCAGTCCGCAAAGGGCGTAGGCCCATTGGCCAGTGCTGGGAGCCGCGGCGTGGAGCCGAAAGTTGGGTGGGTAGAAGAAGATCGCCTCACCTTGGACCTTCTTGATGACCGGGCGTTGGGCCAAGGTGTCCTCGAGGGTTTTGCCCGTGGGCAGGTGACCATGTTCAAAGGTAAGTTGGCGTAGTTTGGCAATTGGGTTGTTCTCGTCCCGCAGAGTGGTCATGATGCTGTGCTCCGAACTCAAATCACGCAGAAAGATGGTCAGCAGGAGGGCGTCTGTCTCATCGCCAGCCATACGCACGAAGCCCCCCGCGGAGATATCGGAACCCTCGGCCTCTTGAAGGTTGCTGAAGTACTCCTTTTCGAAAAGCCCCTGGGAGTTGGCATCCGCCAACCAGAGTCCCTGGGCTTTCCAATCCCGGGCTTGGGCCAACGCTTCAAATTGCTCTTCCACTCGCAGAACTTGATCAGTGTTCAAGTTGTGAATCCGATAGTGCAAGACCCGTGACATGGTTTTAGGACAGACTAGCGCGGCTACCGCTGCAGTGGTTGGAAGCGGAATATCCCGGCCCCCTGCGAGCCGATCGTCGTCTCAAACATGTCCTCAATAATTCCCACCCGGGACTGCTGCCATAGGTCTCTGACCACCCAACGTCCGGGGATGGGGACCTGAAAGGTGCGGTCCTTCCGCTCCCAGTCGAATAGGCCCAGCGTCCTCGATCCCCCCGGTCCGGGCAGCCACCAAGTGGTCGGTGGGAGGTCGTGGGGATTAGGCTCCCAAGCAGGGGTCGCACTCGCTGTTCCAGCCAACGCGAGGATCTCCGGATTGGTGAGCAGCGCCGTCCGCTCGGGAGAGAGTTCCTGGAGGCGATCGCTGGCAAAGAATGGTCCTCCCGAGAGCGTGACCAGAGAGACCAATTGACGGGCCTCGGGGAGGGTCAAAGTGTCGCCCACCAAGGCCACGTCGGCGTCTGGGCGAAACCAGTCTCGAAGGTGTCGGCGGGCCGCCAGGTTCCGGGCAATGGCCATGACCGCATCCCCGAACACCACCCCCTCGGCCCTCTGGCGGTCCGAGTCAAATACTGGAGTGGCGGTATCCTGCCCGATCCGGCAGGCATCGGCAAGGCCGGCGACGGTCAGCATCGGCGCACCGCAGGTCACCAGATATGACCCGTGGATCGCTTTCTGTATACGGCTCAGGGCTCGCCGGAGTGGCCAGATGCCGCCGTATCCTCCGGCATAAAGGAAGTCGATTTTGAAGTACCTGATGCCCTGCTCGTAGAAGCCAGAGAAGAGTGCATCCAGGTGTTCGATGACCTTCGAGTTGGAGGGGTCAAGGACCTGCATTGGTCCCAGCACCACATGCCTTGGGTCGATCAGGCGTTCACCCGTCTTGGGGTCCCGCAGAAACCAACTCTCCGGGGCGGTCTCCGCGAGATCGGAGCTGATGCTGACCAGGAAAGGCGCGATCCAGAGGCCTAAAGTGCGGCCTTGAGCTGTCAGGGCGGTTGCGAGGGCGCTGAAGTCGGGTTGGAACTTGGTGTTCGGCTTCCAGTCACCATAGGCCATCTGCCAGCCGTCGTCGATCTGGAGGACCTGGTAGCGAAAGGTGGACCATGGCTCAGTTTGGAGAACGGCGGCCATCTCGGTCACGTCGTCGCGGCCTACCAATGGTCCAATCTGGTACCAGCTGAGCCAGCCTCTGGGGGTTGACTTGCGAAGCGTCGGCGTGACCGGTTGACTCGCGGTTGCAAGAGCCGAGCTCGGCTCGGCTCCAACGCACAGTGCCATCGGCTCCCCGGCGAAGGTTGCCTGCGCCTCAGCCTGCCACAGCGGCAGCTCGGGCCCATCAGGCACCGTCCGGACCAGCGTCGTGGAAAGGCGAACCCCAGTCCAGTGGAACTTCCAGACGAATTCCCCGGGACGAATCGCGGCCAGGGCCAGACAATCGCCCGCGGTGCGGGCGAGCCCGCATGTCCACCAGGAGGTCAATTCCTGGGTCCCGATTGGCAGATGTCCAGCGGAGTCCCAAGATTGATATCCGTTGTAGAGAAACCACTGCGGGTCATCGCCATTGATGACAGGGACGCAGTCCCACCCGATCTCCATGACGGTGACGGTGGTGAGGGCGGCCCCCCCAAGGCGGATTAGGAGTCGCTCGCCCGGATCGACTCGCATCTGCACCTCGATGGGTCCGCAAATGGCGGCGAGGTCCGATACCTCGGCGCTTCCCGATCTCTGCCGCCACACGTCGGTACGGATGATCTGACCAGACTCCAGGCGGCACCAACCTCTGACCGATCCAAGCTGCGTTTGACCGGAGCGCAGGGTCAGTTTCCCATCGTCGAGGTCGACCTCCCAGGTCGCGCTCATCGAGGCGCGGATTATACCGGGGTCGAGGCTCGTGCTGAATTCATCAGCTCCTCCTGCCAGGGTGGTGCCCTGACTCCGATCGCAACTCGTTCCCGCCCGGCAGCCAGGAGAAACTCACCGCGGCGGGCGGTTTCAAGCCCCTCCCGTTGCGAATCACTGAGATTGAACGCGCGCTGGAGCTTCTGGGCTTCGCCCGGCTTCTGCGCGCCGAAGAAGTGGATGGCGGGGTTGGTCGCGACGACCGATCCCGCTTCCGAACTGAAGAGATCGCCGGGGTTTTGGGTTGCGAAGACCAGCCCACCGTCGTACTTACGGATGCGTCGAGCAAGGTTGACGACAAAGCGGCGGATGGTTGGATCTTCGAACAGCAGGCCAAGTTCGTCAACGACGAGCAATCTCCGGCGGTCGCGGGATCGAATTCGTGACCACAGAGCTTCAGCCAGCAAGAAATGGACTGGCCCGACCATCTCATCTCGAAGCTCGCGCAGAGAGAAGCTCACGATGGGGGCATCGAGGTTGACATTGGTGGGAGCACTGAAGATCCGACCGAGGCTGCCAAATACCCATCGTTGGAGAACACGTCGGGTTCGCCCCTCGGGGAGGTTGCTGGCAACGTCTGCCAGGACGGGTTCCCCGCCCTCCAGGTAGGCGTCCCGAACCGCCTGCTCTAGGAGGGCACGGTCTGCCTCCTCGACACCGCCACAGATCACGGCGATCAGGTCGGCGGCGTCGGCGACCACCGGGCCGAGCCATGACTCCTCAAGCTGCGCCCCGGGCGGGGGTGTGGCGAGGACATTGACGGCGTGACCTGAGCCGAGCGCGAAATTGACCTCCGCCCCTCCCAGAGATTGGGCCAGGCGCCCGTATTCTCGCTCGGGATCGATCACGAAGACCTGTATCCCAGCTCCGACGGCTCCCATCAGGAGGGTCGACAGGAGGTAGGTCTTCCCTGCCCCGGAGTGGCCGAAAACGCCGATATTGGCGTTCTCGAAATGAGTCGATTGGAATGGATCGAGCAGGATCGGGCGACCGGTCGCCCGGCTTCTCCCGATCATGAGCCCGTCGACGTTCTCAATTTCGGGGCCACGTCCTGTCAAGTGGTGTATGAGCAACCACCGAGTCACCCATGCCTTCAGCTCGCCTCGGGGAGTGCCGGCGTCACCTCCTCGTCGCTGACGGATATGGCTTGGACTGCCTTGAGCGCCTCGACGCCGAGGTAGC
>DASZFH010000233.1:0-3094 GCA_035939985.1 Candidatus Dormiibacterota bacterium | reverse complement strand
CTTGGTCGGTAAGAGGCGACGCCTGCTGAACTACCTGAGCCGCAACGATGTCGTCCGCTACCGTGCGCTCATCGCCAAGCTCGGGATCCGACGGTAAGCGAGCGGGCGTCCGCTCCGCATTAGTTCGGGATCTCCCGGTCTCCAAGGGTTTCGGGGGTCAGGCCCTTAGCGGCTCTCCAGATGACGTAGCGAAGTCACTGGGCAGCCTCTAGCGACCTGGCTGGCTGTGATCACGAGGCCTGAGGATCCCCGGAGGGTTTTTTGTGCCTGTAGTTGAGAAGCGACTTGAGATCGCCGGCAGACAGCTGTCTTTTGAGGTCGGCCGGGTGGCCGAGCAAGCCGGAGGGGCCGTCATGGTCCGTTACGGAGACACCGTCGTCCTGTCGACAGCCGTTATGTCTGACCCACGCGAGGGGATCGACTTCTTTCCCCTGACCTGCGATTACGAGGAGAAGCTGTACGCCGCGGGCAAGATCCCCGGTGGCTTCCTCCGTCGCGAAGGTCGAGCGACCGAGACCGCCACCTTGGCTAGCCGCTTGACCGACCGCCCGATCAGGCCTTTGTTTCCGGATGGGTTCCGAAATGACATCCAGGTGGTGTCGACAGTCCTCAGCGCGGACCAGGAGAACGATCCGACGATCGTTTCGATCAACGGGGCGTCGACCGCTCTGGTCATCTCCGAAATCCCCTTTCAAGGTCCGATCGGCGCGGTTCGGGTTGGGTACATCGACGGGCAATTGGTGGTCAATCCCCTGATGAGCGACATGGCCCGTTCCGATCTCGACCTGGTAGTGGCCGCCACTCAGGACGCGATCTTGATGGTGGAGGCCGGTGCCAACCAGGTATCCGAGGCCCTGATCATTGAGGCCCTGAACTTGGCTTTCGCCGAAACCTGGAAGCTTTGCCAGCTCCAGCTGGAGCTGCAGGCAGAGGTGGGCAAGCCCAAAGTTGAGTTCTCTGCCCCCGAATATCCGCAAGCAACCGTCGATGCGGTCGCCGAGTATCTCGCCCCGCACGTCGATGAGGCGGCCTTCGACCCTGACAAGGCTCACCGTGAGGCCAAGACCAAGGCTCTGCGCAACCAGATGCTGGTTGCCCTCGCGGACCGGTTCCCGGACGACCGCGACCTGCTCAAGAAGCTTTTCGACAAGAAGATCAAGGATCGGGTCCGCCAGCGAGTGGTGGAGGAAGGCGTCCGTGCCGACGGCCGGGGTCTGCGGGACGTCCGCAAGATCACCGTCGAGGCCGGAATTCTCCCCCGGACCCACGGCTCGGCGTTGTTCACTCGGGGCCAGACCCAGGCTCTCAGCATCCTGACTCTGGGATCGATGTCCCAGCAGCAGAAGCTGGACGGGCTGGGCCTCGAAGTCGCCAAACGCTACATGCATCACTACAACTTCCCGGCCTTCTCGGTCGGTGAAGCCAGGCCCAGCCGGGGCCCTGGCCGACGCGAGATCGGCCACGGCGCGCTCGCTGAGCGGGCCCTGCTGCCGGTTGTTCCGTCGGTGGACGAATTCCCGTATACGCTTCGTATCGTCTCCGAGATCCTGAGCTCGAACGGGTCGACCTCAATGGCCTCGGTGTGCGGATCGACCCTCTGCATGATGGACGCGGGAGTTCCCCTCAAGGCTCCGGTGGCTGGCATCGCGATGGGATTGGTGACCAGAGATGGTAAGTACGCGATCCTCACCGACATCCAGGGAGTCGAGGACGCTCTCGGCGATATGGACTTCAAGGTGGCCGGGACCGCCCAGGGCATCACGGCTCTGCAGATGGACATCAAGATCAAGGGATTGACTCGCCAGATCATGGAACAGGCCCTGGAGCAGGCCCATGAGGCGCGCATGCACGTCTTGGGCAAGATGCTGGAGGTGCTTCCGGAGTCGCGCAAGGAGATGAGTTCTCACGCTCCCCGTATCACGACCATTCAAATCAACCCCGACAAGATTCGGGACATCATCGGACCAGGTGGAAAGATGATCCGCAAGATCATCGAGGAGACCGGGGTCCAGATCGACGTCGAAGATGACGGCAAGGTCTACGTTGCGTCAGTGGACCAGGAGGGTGCTCGCAAGGCCCTCGATTGGATCCGAGGACTGACCGACGAGGTCGAGGCTGGTCGAATCTATCGAGGCAAGGTGGTCAGGATCATGTCCTTCGGGGCATTCGTTGAGGTTCTTCCCAACCAGGACGGATTGGTCCACATTTCACAGCTGACGGACCACCGGGTCGATAAGGTCGAGGATGTGGTCAACATCGGGGACGAGATCATGGTCAAGGCACTGGAGATCGATGACAAAGGTCGCCTCAACCTGAGCCGCAAAGCCGCCCACGCGGACCTCGCGGGCAAGGGCGAATCCATCGATGAGAAGATCGACGCCGAAGCGGTCGCGGCAGCGTTGGCTGCCGGCCCCCCGCCGCCGCGAGAAGAGGGTGGTTTCGGGGACCGAGGCGGTCGTTCGGGTGGCGGTCGTCCGCCCCGACGTGAGTTCCGCTAACCCGGCAGAGATACGGGTCGCTCTGGCCGGCTTCCAGGGAAAGGTGGGGCGCGATTTGGCCCCAGCCCTGGCAGCCGAGCCGGGGTTCGACTACGTCGGCGGAATCGAAGCGGGCGACGATCTCGACGCCTTTTTAACTCAGCGTCGGCCGCAAGCGCTGGTCGATTTCACCCATCCCGGGAGCGTTCTAAGGAACGCCTTGATTGCGGTGGCACATCGGGTCGCTCCGGTCGTGGGGACTACGGGCCTTGGCACCGCGGAAGTGGAGGAACTTGAGGCCGCCTGCGAACGAGCCGGGTTGGGGGGTATCGTGGCCCCCAATTTCGCGGTCGGAGCGGTACTCATGACCTATCTGGCGGAGCTGGCCGCGCCCTTCTTCGATGGTGTGGAGATCATTGAAATGCATCATCAAGCCAAGGCTGACGCTCCCTCGGGGACTGCGTTGGCAACAGCGCGCAGGCTGGCTGCCCGACGGGGGACCCGACGATTCGAACCCGCCAGAGCTGAGAAGATGACTCTGGAGGGCGTTCGAGGGGGGGAGGAGGAGGGGGTCACGGTTCACTCGGTTCGCCTGCCGGGCCTCGTCGCTGATCAGG
>DASZFH010000232.1:0-6994 GCA_035939985.1 Candidatus Dormiibacterota bacterium | reverse complement strand
CCGCCTGGCCGCCATGCCCACCCATGCCCTGGAGGTGCCCCAAAGTGCCTGACCTTTCCACCGGCCCCACCGTCCCAAAAGTCAGATTCCTTCATGAGGGAACGATTCATCCAGAGTCAGATTCCTTAATGATTGACAACGCTCCGCGTCCTTGTCTCCTATCGGTCAGTGAGATACCCAGCGAAACCAGCGAATCCCGACCACCGCGAAGACCACGGTATAGCCAAAGCTGGCGAATAGCGCGCCCCAGCTTTGACCGCTCCAAGCTGTCGTACCGATGGCGGCTGACAGCAACGTCTCAAGGCAGCCGCCAGGGGACCAGCGGGAGACCAGTTCGACCGTCGTGCCAACCCGATCCGTATTTCCAAAGAGGCTGAGACCGATCAGCGGTACGTAGAGGAGGCGGCCAGCCGCGTTGAGCGTGTCCGCCGACGCAATCAGTCCCACTATGGCTTGGCCAATGCTGAGGAACACGGCAGAGCCGAGCAACGCGACCAGGACAGTGAAGAGGTAGTTCTGCGGGGACAGAGTGACACCGACGAAGAGGCCGGCAACCACGAGAACCACGATCGCCATGACCAGAACCGCGCCGAGTTGCACGATCCAGCGACTGCCCATGATGGTCCAGGTCGGGGCGGGTGTCACCCGAAGGCGCTGAAAGACGCCGCCATCGCGGTCTCGAGCGATCGCCAGCGAGTAGCCCACGGTTCCGATTGAAACCAGGCCCACGGTGAGCGCGAGACTGATGCGGAACGGGGGCCCGCCCAAAGCCGCCGAGTTCTTGCCGAGCCCAGTGGCCACCAACAAGATGAGGGGAAGGGCAAAGGTCAGCACCAGAGACTGAGGAGCACGCATCTGAGCTGTGCTATCCGCACGCAGGAGGACCTTGAGCGATGACCACCAGGTGGGAGCCGTCATCGAGCCACGCTGGGGGAGGGTTAGGTCGTCAGTCACGCAGCGCTTGCCCCGTTAGCCCGATGAAGACGTCTTCGAGGGTGACGTCGCCGTGGGCGGCTTGGCGGACTTGTGGGTCGTCGCGATGTGTCGCGATAAGACCGGCTGGCGTCCCCACCGTCAGTATCTTGCCGTGATCCATGATGGCGACGCGGGCGCAAACTGCCTGGGCCTCCTCCATCGAA
Source organism: Candidatus Dormiibacterota bacterium (assembly GCA_035939985.1). Lineage (GTDB taxonomy): Bacteria > Chloroflexota > Dormibacteria > Dormibacterales > Dormibacteraceae > DASZFH01. The sequence continues at coordinate 5,855 of DASZFH010000232.1, read as the reverse complement.
TGTGTGGTGAGAAGGATGCTTCGACCCTCCTCGCGGAACCGCTCGATGCGGTCCCAGAGTTGGCGCCGAGCTTGCGGGTCGAGCCCGGCGGTGGGCTCATCGAGCAACACGAGCGCCGGATCGTGAATCGTTGCGATCAGGAGAGAGAAACGCTGCTGCTGCCCCCCCGATAACTCTCGAAAGGGCTTTGACGCCGCCTGTTGCAGATTCACCTCCTCCAGGAGTTCTCCTATCTGCGCCGCAGAGAGCGTCACGCCGTAGAGACCGGCGAACAATCGAACGAGCTCAAGCAGGGTCAGATTCGGGTGAAAGCTCGTCGCTTGCAGTTGAACCCCGAGCCGAGCCTTGGCCTGCATCTGGTGGGAACGCGCGTCGATGTCTCCGATCACGATGTCCCCGGCAGTCGGACGCAGCAGTCCTTCGATGGCGCTCAGCGCGCTGGTCTTACCGGCACCGTTGGGACCGAGGAGTCCGTAGATCTCCCCCTGGCGAACCTCGAGGTCAATGCCGTCAACGGCGACCACTGGGCCATAAGTCACGCGCAGTCCGGTAATCCGAAGCGCAGATGTCACGGCGGGGGTGTCTGCCTGCATTGATGTCAGCGTAACTCCTAGCATTTACGCGATGGCCATGAACATAATCCCGCTACCCCCCTCGTTGTTCGGATTCGAAGTTTCGGTCGTGGACCTGAAGGACCACCTTCCCAAGGGTGCGGTCCAGGCGAGCCAAGTCTCAACGTGGGCGAATGTTTCCACCAGCCAAGGGACGGGACCGGCGCCAGCCGACTTCCAGGCCATTACCGACGACCCGGGCATGGTGCAGATCACGATCGCGATCGTGCGGCAAACTCCGGGGCAGACCGTACGGGGATCCATCCGCAAGCAGAGAGGAGGATGGGCATGGGTCGGCGGCGGGCAGAGCATTTCGCTCGAGGCGAGCGATCCTTGCGTGACACGGGTCTGGCCGGCCGGGCACGGGATGACCGATCACGAGTACAGCGAATTCTGTCTGACTCGCATCACCTCGCGGTCGGAAAGCACTCCATGGACCATCGGCCTCACCTACGACCTGGCGAATGATGTCATCGGTGGTGACGCGAGCGGCCCGGCGGGCAGCCTGCTGAGCTTGCAAAAGGATCTTGGGTCAAACGGCCAGATCAGCGTCAGCCTAACCGTGACGGGGCTCGCCAGGAGCTTTGCGCGCGACATACGCCCACTCTTTCGGGACAGCGACATAACCTGCATGAACGAGATGCGGCAGACACCTCGGATCAATCTCGCCAGTTACGCCGATGTGCGCCCGTACGCGGCGATGATCCTGCAGGCATTGAGCGCGAGTGAGAACGGTTTTTCGCCCCACATGCCACAGGACGGGTGGTGGCCAGTGGCGTCTCGACTCGTTTTCAAGCAGTGGGTGGAGCAGGGCACTCCACCCTGACCTCGGAGGGCTCCTCCACCCACGCAGTGGGGGGAGGGTAGGGAGGGGGGCTGGCCAGGACATCAGGGCTCGCCAGATGATGTCGACTCGCGGGAACTGGGTGCCATAACGGCTTGGTGAATCGCCTCCAACACCGCCTCCATGCTGTCGTCAATCTCATTGACCCAGAACCTCAGGACCCGATAGCCCATGCTTGCCATCAACCGATCCCGACGCCGGTCATATGCGAGTTGGTCGCCGTGGTGCTCGCCGTCCACCTCCACCACAACCCTTGGGTTAAGACATGCGAAGTCCGCGAAATAGGGGCCCAGTGGGACTTGTCGGCGAAACTTTCGGCCTCCAACCTGGCGAGCTCGAAGCCGGTACCAAAGGCGACGTTCCGTGTTGGACATTTCTCGCCGAAGTTCGCGGGCTCGGTGGTCCCGATCCGATCGCAGGCGGGCAAATTCGGGGTCCATGGGAGCGACCATTCCACCTGGGATGTTTCAATCCAACCGAGGTCGTTAACGGAGTGAGGGCGAGACTCTTCCGAGACCCACGGTCCTGCCAAGCCCCCCTCCCTGCCCTCCCCCCACTCCGTGGGTGGAGGAGTCTTATTGATTGGTGCAGCATGAGCGCCCCAACGGCTGTGGGTTATCCTGCCCGACCGCTCACGACAGCGCGGGAGTCCCCGGTTCTCGGCCAACGGTGAGCATGAGTCCAGCGATCACGAGTGCGCTTGACGCGGCGACAATGAGGCCGATTGTCGGGTTGGTGGCGGAGGCGATGGCGCCGCAGGAGATGGGGCCGATCGAGCTTCCGACCGCGAGCGAGCTGGCCCCGATCCCGAACACACGCGCTTGGATGGCTCGGGGGGCTTCGAGGCCCAACATGCTCGACGCGGTGGGGCTGAGGGATCCATAGAGAAATCCGAAAACGCCCATCATCCCGACCACCACGGTCCAACTGGGTGCGATCGCCATAACGAGGATGGAGGCGGAGAAGCCGAGCCCCCCGGCAATCGCGGTCCACCGGTAGCCCTTGCGTCCTGCCACCCGGCCATAGGCGATACCGGCGGCGGCCGCGGCCAGCCCACTGAGTCCGAACGCTATGCCGGTCAGAGTTGCCACGTTGGTCGGGGCCAGTCTCAACAAGCGGATCACCACCAGCTGCTGAGTCGAGTTGTATCCAAACGCAATCAGGCCCTGAATCAACACGAGGACGGCGACCGCCCGAACGGCTCCCGGGTGGGAGCGCAGCAGGGCGATCGCGGGTGGCGAGGGTTCGGATGCATTGCGAAGTGGTCGCTCCCTGACCATCACAATCACCGGAATGGTGGCCAAAAGGAGCAGGACGCCCGCCGCGATACATGTTCGACGCATGCCGAACGCGGCCCCGATCAGGCCGCCGATGAACGGTCCAATGGCGGTTCCTGACGCAATCCCTGAGCTGAGAACGCCCAGCGCCCAGCCCACCCTCGGGCGAGGGGTCTCGGCCGCCACCAGGGCAGTGGCCGCGGCGACGATTCCGGTCAATCCCCCCTGTAGGAAGCGGATGGCCGCAAGTTCGTAGACGTTCTGACTGAACCCCATCAGCGCGACCAGGATGCAGCCGGAGATCATTGCCCGCAGGAGCATGCCCTTGCGGCCCCAGCGGTCAGCCGCCATCCCCCAGAGGGGGCTGGTTACAGCGAGCGCCGCGCCCGCTGCTCCGCCAACGATCCCGGACCAAAGCGGAACCGACCGTGCCGCCACGTGGAGGTCGCGTCCGATAAATATGGGCAGGAAGGGAAACACGAACGAGAATGCGAGAAATGTCGTGAACACTCCGAGCCACATGGCCACGAGATTCCGCCGCCAATCGACCGTGGGCGGAGAGAAGCTGATTGCGGGTTGGATCTTGAAAGGCTAATCGGACTGTGTTGCGGCGAGGTTGGGTCTACGACTCTGGAGCTGTGTTGCGGCGAAAAGCTGAGTCCCGGCTTACAAAGCTCTGGATGTGGATCACTTGCTGGGCGCGAAAACTGAATACCAGCGAGCGGGGGGCGCCTGCGGCGAGGGCTTCGTTCTCGGGCAAGTCGGGACCGGCGACACTAACCGCAACTTGGTCGCCGAACTCCTCAGCCTCGATCCGGGTGATTCGAGGCGGCGTCGCTCTGAGTTTGGCCATCCGTTCCAGAACCTGACCACGGCCGGTGCAGACCATGTGTGGCAGAAGGCCCTGCCAAACCACATTCTCGTCCAGGAGATCCGGCAGCCAAGGGGTGGGTTCTCCCCGCATCAAGGCGGTCCAGGTGGTTACGATCAGAGCCAGCTTGTGGCCGGTGGCTTTCATCCAGGCCAACCTACCAGCGCAGCCGAACAAGCCGCAAGGCCCGACCTGGAAGCGGCCCTAAGATCTTCAGGTGCCGATCACGCCGGCCCGGCTGACTACCTTGGTCGCTCGATGGCCCCCTCATGTCCGCGCAATGCTGGTCTATGGCGGGGCGGTGTTCGGCGTCATGGCTCTCCACCTTGCAACAAACGGCACGCTCGGGTTCCATACCGATGAGCTCTACTATCTCGACGCTGGTCGCCACCCAGCGTTTGGATACGTCGACTTTCCGCCGATCGTTCCGCTCCTTGCCCGCTTGGAGACCGGGGTGCTCGGGGTGAGTCCGCAGGCTCTGCGGGTGTTGCCGTCGGTCCTGGGCGGATTTTTGGTCGCCCTCTCGGGAGCCTATGCTCGGCGGCTGGGAGGCTCTCTTCGGGTTCAGGCTCTGGTACTTCTCACAGCGGTAGCCGCCCCCTTCCTCCTCGGAACAAATTGGGTCTTCCAGACCGTGACTTTCGATCAGCTGACGTGGATGGTCTCCCTCTACTGGTTCCTCTGCCTGGTCGTCGACCGCAAGCCGAGGTATTGGATCTACCTCGCCATAAGTCTGGGGATCGGACTGGAAGTCAAATACACGATCACAGCCCTGATCGTGGGCATCGCAGTCGCCGTCCTCCTCACGCCATCGATGCGGGTTGAGTTGAGGACGAGATATCCCCGGGTTGGGGCCGCGCTCATTCTCGCCATCTGGGCTCCCAATCTTGTCTGGCAGGTAGTCGAGGGATTTCCGACCCTTACTTATGTGGCCAACCATCGGGGGGGTGGGCCCGTCCTCTACCTCGTCGAGTTCGTGGTCTATCTCCTGTTTCTGCTGCCGATCTGGGTCGCCGGGATGATCTCGCTGTTCCGCAACGGGGCGTTGCGGCCGATCGGAATCGCATGTGCAGTCCCGCTCCTAATCTTCCTCTTCGGAGGCAAGTCCTATTACGCCGCAGGGACTGTGGCGATTGTGTTGGCCCAGGGGGTGATGGCTATCTCCCGCCTCAGGCGACACAGCCTCAGGGCAGGCCTCGAAATCGCCGTGGCGCTGGCCTCACTGTTTGAATTCGCGACCTTTGCGGAGCTGGTTCTTCCAATCACCCCGCCCAGCATGCTCCACACCTCTGGCCTTGATTCCAAGAACGAAGTCTTCGCTGACAGCGTGGGGTGGGAAGACATTGCCAACCAGGTGACGGCAATCTATGGCAGTCTCCCACTGCGAGAGCGGCAGAGTACCGTAGTCATCTCGGCGTACTACGGGGTGCCAGGGGCCCTCCAGGTTTACGAACAACCCCTCGTTCGGCCGATCTCCATCAGTCCGCAGTTGAGTGATTACTACTGGCTGCCCGACCATATGACCGCAACCGAGGCTCTCATGGTCGACTATCGGCCAGCCGATGTGGCCTGGATGTGTGCTTCTCCCAAGACGATCGCTCACCTTATCGTGCCCTACCACGTGGTCGGACTGGAGCAGGGCGCGCCGGTGACATTCTGTCAGCTCAAGGCCCCGATTCCAGCAATCTGGCCCCAGCTTCGGGACTTCTCATAATTTGACTTGCCCGGTTCCAGATCAGCAGCAGACGGCGTGATGATGGAAACTACATCGTATGGAGCGGCCATCGATCTTTGATTTTGCTGGTGGTGCCCCAGCGTTTCGTGCGCTGGCGGCCGCTGTGCACGAGCGGTGCCTTCAGGACCCCATCCTCAATCATCCGTTTTCGCATGTCGACAATCCCGAACATCTGGAGCGGTTGGCAGATTATCTCGGCGAGGTTTTCGGTGGTCCGGCAACCTACTCGACCTCTTATGGGGGTCACTCGGCGATGCTCTCTATCCACGCTGGGCACGATGCTGAGGTGGCGATGGGCCCCCGGTTTGCGGCCTGCTTTCGCCTCGCGCTCGACGACGCCGGCTGGCCGCAGGATCCGCAGTTCCGAGAGACCCTCGGTTCCTACATCGACGCAGCAGCCGTCGAGGTCATGGCCTACGCGCCCCGTGGTTCGGTGGTCCCCCCCGACCAGCCGTTGCCGAAATGGTCGTGGTATGGCCCTGTCACTAACTCTGACCCTTCCTAACACAGGAGAGAT
>DASZFH010000231.1:0-6139 GCA_035939985.1 Candidatus Dormiibacterota bacterium | reverse complement strand
GCAGAGGGCGGCGGTGGTCTTCTTGTCCCGACCGGGGGGCGGCGACTGCGGTGGTGGTGGAATGTAGTCAGGCATCTTCTGGGTGATTATCGCTCCTGTTGGGCTTGGTCGGACGCCCAAGCCGTGGATTTTGAGCCCGAGCCAACTCGCCCATGGCGTGGTCCATAAACCCACCCATCACCGTCTCCGCCCATTGCAGGCCCCGCGCGCCCAGGACGACCGCGTCGCGACGAGGCCAGCGTGCGGTCCGTACGACCGTCCGGGCCACCCATTCCGCTGAATAGGATGGGCCCGTCCCCTGCGCGTCAAGAGCATTGAAGAACTCGGTTCTGGTGTTGGCTGGATAGACGGCGCAGACCTTGATCCCAGTGCCGCTCAACTCCCCCCGCAGAGCGTGGGAGAGCGCCATCACAGCCGCCTTGGAGGCCGAGTACATGCCTGAGTATGGATTGGGCCGAAAGGAGACCACCGAGGCGATATTGATGATCACCCCGCCGCCCCGAGCGAGCATGTTGGGCAGCACGGCCTGGATCATCCAGGTCACTCCCAGGACGTTGGTTTCCAGAACCTCCCGGGCTGCCTCCTCAGGCATGTCGAGCAACCGGCCAACCCATCCCAGCCCGGCATTGTTGACCAGCACATCAACCCGATCGAAATTACCGATGGCGGCCGACACCAGCGATCGTGCCTCGCCCGGGCGACTCAAATCTGTTCGACGGACCACCACTTCGGGGGCCCCCAACGCTCGGCACCGCTCCGCGACAGCCTGAAGCCGATCAATGCGACGGGCACCAAGCACCAGTCGTGACCCCGCTTGAGCGAAAGCCAGTGCCGTGGCGGCACCGATCCCACTCGACGCCCCCGTGATCAGAACCACGGCGCCCTTCAGCTTCGCCATCGCTCAAGCCTATAGGCCCGGCCGAAAACCGTGGAAGAGGATGTGGGGCGCTGGGACCCTACAATCCGCGTGTGCGCGCTCTCACTTTCCAAGGCGAGGGACAGGTGGTATTGGGTGACGTTCCCAAGCCGACCCTAAACGAGCCGGGCGACGCCCTGGTGCGAGTAACGATGTCGTCGCTTTGTGGATCCGACCTGCACATCTACCACATGCAAACCCCAGTCAATGAAGGCGCGATTCTGGGCCACGAGTTTGTGGGTGTGGTCGAGGAGGTCGGACCTGGCGTCCGGCGTCTCAAGCCCGGGGATCGGGTTGTAGCCGCCTTTTTCACCTCCTGCGGCAACTGCCACCTCTGCCGGCGAGGCTGGTTTGCACAATGCGTTGAAAAGAGCACCTTCGGCCATGGCGAATACTTCGGCGACCTGGGCGGAGGCCAGGCTGAATTCTGCGTGGTGCCTCTGGCCGACCGCACCCTGGAGCCCATCCCGGCGGGCGTGTCCGATGAGGACGCGATCTTCGTCGGTGACATCCTCGCCACCGGCTACTTTGGGGCCGAACGCGCGGGAATCACTCCCGGCGACTCGGTCGCCGTGATCGGGGCCGGCCCGGTCGGGCTATTGGCAATCATGTGCGCCCAGCTCTTCGGGCCAGCACGGGTATTCGCCGTGGACATGGTCGACAGTCGCTTGGAGATGGCTCAATCATTGGGAGCCGTTCCCATCGATGGCGGCAAGACCCACGCCGCCGAGGCCATCAAGCGGGCCACCGGCGATCACGGAGCGGACAGTGCGATCGAGTGCGTCGGGGCGATCGACGCCATCCGTACCGCCATCCACTGTGTGCGCGGGGGGGGCACGATTTCCTCGGTCGGAGTTCCCAATGTGACCGAGGCTGACTTTCCTTACATGCGAATGTGGTTGGAGGATCTGACCTACCGCGCCGGTTGGTGCAACGTTCAGGCTTACATGCGCCCACTGCTCGACCTGATCGCGTCAGGCCGCCTGGAGCCCGCAAAGATCATCAGCCACCGCATGAAGCTCGAAGAGGCGGTCGAGGCCTACAGCCTGTTCGACTCCCGTCAGGCCACCAAGATAGTCCTAACGCCTTAGCCAAGGTCCAGGCCTCCTCCTTCGTCCGGCAGACCGGCTTGATGATCGATGGCCATCAAATAGCCACGGGCACGTTCTGTCAGCGAGTAGCGGTTGACCAACGCCCAGAACCGTGGGCCGTGGTTGGGCTCTTCGAGATGTGCGAGCTCGTGGACGAGCAGGTAGTCCTGCACCCAAACGGGTAGCTTCGCCGCCCGATTCGCGATTCGAATGTCACCTGCGGTCGTCGAACAACTGCCCCAGCGTCGAGTTTGGTCGGCGAAAGTGATTGATCGCCAGGAAAGCCTACCCGCGAAGAAGCGCTGATTCAATTCCTCGGCTCGCCGACTGAGGTCGACGTCAGTGCGGCGGGTGCGGGCAAGCTGGCGCTCGATCCTCGCCCGCATCAGCTCAGCCCAGTGCAGGCGCTCCTGTCGACCCATTCGCTCGGGCACCAACAGCTCCATAACCCCGTCCCGGATCCGGGCCTGGACGGTTCGCCGCCGGCGGGCTGAGGCAATGATCCGTAGCGGCGGGTGCCCGCTGATGTCGTCCTGCATGGTTGTCAGTTTGAGCAATGCAGGCCAAGAGTGCCATCATGGCCGTAAAGAACATGCCAGGCTCGTTCCTGTACTCACGCTGGGATGGGACCCAGATGCCCGATTCGCTGGATGCCGATGACATCCTCGACGCCATGTCCGAGGAGCTGCTGGCAGGTGGGGACCTCGCCTCAGGTCTCCAGCGCCTGTACAGATGGGGGACGCCGCAACTCCCCGGCCTGGAGCAAATGGTCCGTAGGCTGCGCGAGCAGCGAGATCAAGAACTAGCCCGCCACAACCTCGACACCGTTATCAAAGACCTTGAAGCGCGGGTTGGGGAGGTCATTGATACCGAGCGAGCGGGGATCGAACAGCGACTGGCCGAGCCGCTCGACCCAGCCGCACGACGCCTCTTCGAGCGCCTTGCCAGTCAGCGCAGGGCTCAGCTGGATCAACTGCCGGAAAGCCTGGCCGGGCAGATCAAGCAGCTGCGCGATTACGAATTCCTGGATCAGGGAGCTCGCTCCAAGTTCGAGCGACTGCTCGCGGACCTACAGGCGGAAATGCTCGACCGGACCTTCCAGGGCCTTAAAGCATCGATCAAGAACACAGGCCCGCAGGACCTGGGTCGGACGAGAAACATGGTCAGGCAGCTGAACAAGCTGCTGGAGCAGCGAGCCCGGGGCGAGGCAACTGATTTTGCGGCCTTCAAGGAAGCCTTTGCCGACATGTTCCCGCCCGAGATCTCCACCCTCGAGGAATTGACGACTCATCTCCAAAAGCAGATGGCCCAGCTTGAGTCGTTGCTCCGCAGCTTGTCCCCCAGTGCCCGCGGGGAGCTTGAGGATCTGGTGGATGATCTGCTCAGGGATGACGGGCTCCGACTGGAGCTGGCCAAGCTGGGGGCGCTCATGCAGGCCACGATGCCGCCCACCGATTTTGCCCAACATCACGCCTTCTTTGGCGACGATCCGTTGACTCTTCAGCAGGCGATGGGCCTGATGGATCAACTTCAGGCCTTGGACCGGCTCGAGTCTCAGCTCGAACGGGGCCCGTTCCAACTCGACAGCATTGATCGCGAGGCACTTGGTGACATCCTGGGCCCGGATGCGGTTTCTCAACTCGACAACCTGCGCCGGTTGAGTGACATCCTGGCCAAAGCCGGCTACTTGGAATCCCATGGCCGCCACCTTGAGCTCACTCCAAGGGGGCTGCGCCAGATCGGGCAAAGCGCGTTGCGGGATATCTTCCAACAGCTCAAAAAGACTCGGGTGGGCCAGCACGAGATGGGAAAGCCCGGAGCTGGGGTGGGCCCGGATGATGAGCTCAAGTCCTACGAATACGGCGATCCATTCCTGATCGATCTCCAGGAAACCCTCTTCCGATCTTTGCAGCGAACTGGTCGGTCGATCCCGATCACAGTTGCGGCGGGCGACTTCGTTGTCCACCAGACCGAGGCGACCGCCCAGGCGTCCACCGTCCTCATGATCGACATGAGCCGATCGATGTTCCTGCGCGGTTGTTTTATCGCGGCCAAGAAGGTGGCCATGGCCTTGGATGCACTGATCCGGACCCAGTACCCCCGCGACACCCTCTATCTTGTGGGGTTCTCCAGCTACGCCGTCGAACTGAAATCCGATTCCCTGGGCCAGATGGCGCTCAATGATTACGTGTCTGGCACCAACATTCAGCACGGCTTGCAACTGGCACGCTCTCTGCTGGGCCGGCACCGGGGTAACCGCCAGATCATTATGGTCACCGATGGTGAACCCACCGCCCACATGGAGAACGGGGTCGCCCAGTTCAACTATCCACCCACGCCTGAGACAATCCATGAGACCCTCCGTGAAGTCCGCGCCTGCACCCGCGAACGAATCACGATCAACACCTTCATGCTTGAGAACGGCGTTTACCTGGTCGACTTTGTCAACCAGCTGACCACCATCAACCGGGGCCGAGCGTTCTTCGTTCAGCCCGACCAGCTGGGTGAACAGGTCCTGGTCGACTACATGGCGGGCCGCCGGCGAAGTCGCCGCAGATCCGCATAAATGGGAAGCCGGCGGGCGTGAAAATTCGCGATCCGGCCTTTGTTGCACAGCTGGGTCTGCCCAGCACCGGACGGATATGGACAGACCTGGATAGGGCCGAACTCTACGAACACGCGATCCGCAACCGGGAGGCGATGACCGTGACAAGCGGATCGCTGCTGGCTTTGACCGGTCGCCACACGGGCCGTTCGCCCCGTGATCGCTTTTTCGTGGCACGTCGCGAATCTGCCCAACAGCTCTGGCGACATCCTGGTAACGCGCTCCTTTCCCAAGGCCAGTTCGAATCCATCAAGGAGCGGGTGCTGACCTTCTGTGCCGACCATGACCTTTACGCCCAGAATCTCGCTGCGGGCGTCCCCCCGCACCGGATCGGGGTCCGAGTGATCACGGAACTGGCTTGGCACAGCCTGTTTGCGCGCAATCTGCTCAGCCCCTGGCCTCAGGCGAAGCTCGGGCAGACGGGCGGGGTGACCGTCCTGGTCATGCCCTCGGTGGCTGCGGATCCGATCCGGGACGGCACCAACTCTGAGACTTTCGTCCTCATCGACATTGACCAGCGGCTGATCCTAATTGGAGGTACCCGCTACGCGGGGGAGATCAAGAAGGCCGTATTCACGCTTCTCAACTATCTGATGCCGGCCACAGGGGTCTTGCCGATGCACTGCGCGGCCAATCAAGGCGAGGACGGCAAGGTCGCCCTCTTCTTCGGGCTCTCTGGGACGGGCAAGACAACCCTTTCAGCGGCCCCTGGCCGAGCTCTCATCGGCGACGACGAGCACGGGTGGAGTGACGACGGGATCTTTAACTTCGAGGGCGGCTGCTATGCCAAGACGGTCGGGATCTCAGCGCAGACACAACCAGAGATCTTCACCGCCAGCAACCGGTTCGGAACCGTGCTCGAGAATGTCGCCATCGACCCTCAGACCGGCGAGCCGGATTTTGTCGACCAGCATTTGACCGAGAATGCTCGCGCGGCTTACCCGCTTGAGTTTCTCCCATCGACCATCGCCAGCAGGTCGGGCGGCCACCCCAGCCAGATCCTGTTTCTCAGCGCGGATACATTCGGGGTACTTCCCCCGGTAGCGCGCCTCAGCAGCGCCCAGATCGAGTACTTCTTCCTGGCGGGATACACCGCCAAGATCTCGGCGACCGAACTTGGGGTGAACCAGCCCGAGGCCACCTTCAGCCCCTGCTTCGCCGCCCCATTTCTGCCTCTCCCGCCGCGCCTTTACGCTGCGATGTTGCAAGAGCGGGTCCTGCGGCACGATGCTGAGGTTTGGATGCTGAACACCGGCTGGATTGGCGGTGGTCCCGGGATCGGGAACCGCATTCCCTTGGTTCAAACCCGGGCCATCGTCGACGCCATTCTCAACGGCAAACTCCGCGATGTGCCCACCCATCCAGATCCGGTATTCGAGCTCGCGGTGCCGGTGGCGGTCCCCAACATTGCCGCAGAAACCCTCAACCAACGGGCTGCTTGGAAGGATCGGGCACCCGAGTTCGACCGTCAGGCAGCCCCCCATCGCGCCATGTTCGACGACCATCACGCCCGGCTCGACCGGGGCG
>DASZFH010000230.1:0-4296 GCA_035939985.1 Candidatus Dormiibacterota bacterium | reverse complement strand
GACTTGCCCGCGTTGGTGTAGCCGGCGATGGCAATTGTGGGATGGTCCGACCGGCGCCGGCTTTGACGCTGCTGATCTCTGCTGTTCCTGACTTGGTCAAGCTCCTTTTCGACATCCTTGATGCGCCTTCGGATCCGGCGCTTCTCAATCTCGATCTGTTGCTCACCTGAACCACCCCTCGTACCGATGCCCCCGGCCTGGCGGTGGTAGTCATAGGCGCCCACCAGGCGAGGCAGCAGATGGTGGAGTTGGGCGGCCTCAACCTGCAACCGCCCCTCACGAGTGCGTGCATGCTGGGAAAAAATGTCGAGGATCAGCTCAGTCCGGTCAACGACCTTGAGTTCCAGCTCTTTCTCCAGGTTCCGGTGCTGACGAGGGCTCAGTTCATCGTTGAAAATCAGGACATCGTAGGGGGTGTCCGTCCGTCCGTCTTTGAGCTCACCGACCTTACCCCTGCCGATAAAGAACGCGGGATCGGCGGCTGAACGAGGCTGGATTTCGGTTCCCACGACCTCCGCCCCCGCGGTGCGACTCAGTTCTCCCAGTTCGGCCATCTGCTCTGCCAGCAGTTGTGGGTCCGCCCCCGCCAGCCTAACCCCGAGCAGGTAGGCACGCTCCGCCGCTGAGGCGGTTGCCCTCAGCTCTCCATCTCCATCGGCTTAGATCTTGAGGCGGGTCAGCCGCTCCAACGCCTCATCGAGCCGACGATCCTCGGTCGTGACGGAAATCCGAAAGTATCCCTCACCGTGAGCACCAAACCCGACACCGGGGGTTATCGTCACCCCCGCCTGGTCGAGGACATGAGCGGCAAACCCAATTGAGTCGTAACCGTTGGGGACAGGAGCCCAGATGTAGAAGGTGGCCTTGGGAACCTGAAGGTTCCACCCCAGCTGGTTGAGACAATTCACCACCCGGTGGTGTCTGGCTTCGATGACCGCGCAGGTTGCCCTAGTATCGCCATCTCCTCCCTTCAGCGCTTCCACCGCGGCCAACTGAACCGGCTGGAAGATGCCGGAGTCGATATTGGTCTTTACCTGACCCAGGGCCGCGATCAGATCGGCCCGACCGCAGATCCATCCGACCCTCCACCCAGTCATGTTGAAGGTCTTGGATACCGAGTGGAACTCCAGCCCAACCTCCTTGGCGCCCGGCACTTGAAACAGGCTCAGGGGGCGGTAGTCGCCAAACGCGATTTCGGTGTAAGGGGCGTCGTGGCAGAGGATGATCTCGTGCTCCCGGCAGAACGCTACCGCCCGGGCGAAGAAATCAGCATCAGCAGTGGCCGCGGTGGGATTGTTGGGGTAGTTCAGCCACATCAGCTTGGCCCGAGCGGCAACGTCATTGGGAATCGCGGAGAGGTCGGGAAGCCAGGAGTTGGCCGCCGTCAGTGGCATGGCCACCGGCTCCCCCTCGGCCATCAGGGTCCCGGTCACATATGGGGTGTAGCCCGGATCGGGTGCAAGAACGACATCCCCAGGATCGACAAAAGCAAACGGGGCGTGGCTGATCCCGTCCTTGGAGCCCAGCGTCGGAAGGATCTCGGTGTCCGGGTCGAGCTCCACCCCGAAGCGGGTGCGGTACCAATCCGCAATGGCAGAGCGGAGATCAGGCAATCCAAAATAGGAAGGGTAGTGATGATTAGCCGGATCGGCCGCGGCTTCAGCGAGAGCATCGACGATCCGCGCTGGAGTTGCCTGATCAGGGTCGCCGATGGCCAGGCTGATCACGTCGACCCCCGCCGCTCGCTTGGCTGCCACGCGGCGGTCAATCTCGGCAAAGAGGTAGGGCGGGATAAGGCTCAGCCGCTTGGCCGTCGGAATCACACGCTCGCTCAACTCTGCTTCTCCTTCAAGATGCCGCCCAGATCCAACTCGGCGAAGTATTCCAGGATACCGGGGAGGGGGTCGGGCTCTGCCGGGAACCAATGCACCCGGTGGTCCCGTCGCCACCAGGTCAGCTGGCGGCGAGCATATTGGCGGTTGGAGACCAGCATTGCTTCAGGAAGATCCGCTGCCGTGATGGTCCCGGATAACAGCCGCAGGCTGTCTCGATAGCCAATCCCGGTCAAAACGGGAGCGCTGACTGGAATTCCGGCTGCCAGGGCAGCGGCTGTCTCCTCCACAACACCCGCTTCGATTTGGGCCTTGACTCGATCTTGAAGCCGGGCCCAGATAACTGGGCGCGGGGCGGTGAGTCCGATTCGGACGCCCTCCCACGGGACGGGGACTCTGCCCGCCAAGCCGTTGGCGACGCCCTCTCCCATCGTCGCCCCAGACTCGGCAAACCTTGAGGCACCGGCCGATTCACGAAGTTCGATTGCTCGGATCAGCCGGCGCGGGTTATTGAGGTCCACATTCGTATTGGGGTCCATATCCTGCAGGATGGCAACCAGTTCCTCCCTTGGCAATGCTTCCAATGCCACTCGACGCCCAGCATCAGGCTCCACTCCCGCGAAGTCGTATCCGTCCATCAGGGCGTCCACGTAGAGGCCGGTGCCACCCTCCACAATCGGCAGCCGGCCCCGACCCAGGATGTCGGCAACCACGACCCGGGCAGCCAGGACGAATTCGTGCACCGTATAGGATTGGCTCGGGTCGGCCACCTCGATCAGGTGGAAGCGAGCCCGCGCTCGCTGGTCCGGCGAGGGGTGATTGGTGGCGATGTGAAGGTCGCGATAAACCTGTCGGGAGTCCGCCACCACGATCTCCCCACCCAGACGCTCGGCCAACCTCACCGCGAGCTCGGTTTTGCCAATTCCGGTCGGTCCAATGACCACGGGAACCTGTGGCCGTGCCGGTATCAGTAGTTCCTCCGGAAATGGAGTTTCAGCTCATCCCAGCTCAGGAGGAGCCGGGTCGGCCTGCCATGAGGGCATGTGATTGAGTCGCTGGCCGCCTCCAGGTCGTCCAGGAGGCGACGTTGCTCGGCGGGCGCGATCTGATCGCCGAAGCGCACCGCTGAGTGGCAGGCAAGGCTGGACGCGGCGTCATGGACCGCCTGATCGGGGCTTCCGACCGACAAAATGCCCAGCATCTCTTCCAGTGCCGTATCGACTCGAGTGCCGGGCGTCTCGGCTGGCCCGGCCAGAACCCGAATGGCGTGCTGTCCGAATATTTCGTAGGCGAATCCGAGCCTTTCCAGACCCTCCCGATGGTCGTTGGCCGCATCGCTTTGAGCTGGGCTCAACTCCAACACGACCGGCAGCAACAACGGCTGCGAGATGACCGCCCCACCCGACAGGCGGGTTTGAAAGAGGTTGAACAAGACACGTTCGTGGGCGGCATGCTGGTCGACGAGGACCAACCCATCGGCAGCCTCCGCCACCAGGTATCCATCCATGACCTGGCCCAGCGGGCGGAGGATGCGTCGGGGGGTCTCGAGCGTGGACGGCGTCGCCACCGCGGCCGTGGCAGCCGGGAGCGCCATCTGCTGGGCGGCGGGAACTGCGGACTCCAAGGTCGGTCTCGGCACTCTGGCTCCGAGTGTCAGCTCATAGGGTTGGCTCTCAGTGAGGCCGCCTCGGACCGCATGTTGAACCGCGCTGAAGACAGCCCCCTCATCCTTAAATTTGATCTCGCGCTTGGCGGGGTGGACATTGACATCGATGGTGGTCGGGTCGACGGTCAGGCCGAGAACGGCCAGTGGAAAGCGGCCGCGCTCCAGCCGTCCGCGGTAACACTCCTCAAGGGCGAAGCTCAAGGTCCGCGAGACGATCGGACGTCCGTTGACCGAAAACACCGCACCATCACGCGATCCACGGCTCAGCCTGGGTTGGGAGGCAACCCCGGCGACCTCGATCCGCAACTCCGGCACCGCCCATTGGACAGAAATCATCTCGGTGCCGACGGCCTTGCCATGAACTGACGAAACCGCGCGTAGAAGATCCCCATCGCCCTCGGTGGTCAGAGAATTGCGTCCTTCGATCGAGAGTCGGAATCGCACCTCGGGGTGGCAGAGGGCGTAACTGGCGACCGTACGGACGATCGCTGCCTGTTCGGTTGCGTCGCTCTTCAGGAACTTGAGCCGAGCCGGCGTGTTGGCAAAGAGATCGCGGACTTCAAGAACTGTCCCGGGCAGCATAGCGGCCACCCCCTCCTCCTCCACCTTGGTCGCACGTACCCGCAACCGGCGACCGGAACTGGAGCAGGTTACGTCGGCTACGGCGGCGATGCTGGCCAAGGCCTCGCCGCGAAACCCCAGAGTGCCGATCGCCTCCAGATCCGCCAGGGTGACCACCTTGCTGGTGGCATGCCGCTGGAAGGCTAGGGGCAGGTCCAAAGCCCTGATTCCACCACC
>DASZFH010000229.1:0-8545 GCA_035939985.1 Candidatus Dormiibacterota bacterium | reverse complement strand
AGAACGACAGGACTCGCTCATCGTTGCCGAACGGGTTGCCCGCCTCCCCGAGCATGATTTTGATTCCACGGCCGGTGACAATCCAATGGTCCCAGCGGTAGATGTGTATCTCCTCCAGACCTTCCAGAAGGTAGATGATGCGGGAAAGCGGGTAGAGCCATGAGGCCAGGACCATCGTTGCCTTAACGACTTCTGCCTGAAAGGTGGCCTCGTGAGAGAGGCGGTGAGCAATGCCCGCATTGAGGCCAAAATCCCCAGGTTTGGTGACGGCCAGGTCGACTATCTCGCAGACGGTCTCGTAGAGCCGCTCTTCGGATCTGACCGACGATCGCAGATCCTGAACGCTGCGGTTGTTCCGAATTCGCTCCGCCAGCATGCGGGCCAGGTCCGCAATGTGGTCGGGAATCTCGGGCCATACCCCCAGTGGAATACCCGCTGGGTCGTCGCCAGACTGGATTGCGATCGCTGTCATCAGGCGCCTGCGATGGCCGGTCTTTCAGGGGCCGGGGTGGGGCTGAGGACAACACTCGCCCGCTCCAATATCTGTAGCTCTCGGATGAGCTGAGGCCCGATCCCTGGCATGGGGACGCCCCGATCTTCCGCGTTCATCGACTGCTTTGGGTCCCAACGGACACGTGTCGCCAGGCTCAGGTCGGGAAGGTTGTAGCGCAGCGCCTCTCGAGCCTGGCGATTGAGCGAACCACCGCGTGTCTCCATCAGAATCAACTCTGCCTTGGGCGGCTGAGCTGATTTCAAGACCTGCACGGCTCGGACCATTCGGGTAGGGCTGTCCTGAAAGACGACGAAGACCCGATTGGAAATTCGGGCAACTGCTTGAGCCGCCGCGCGCGCGGAACTCAACCAGGGATGTGCCCACGCGGAACCGAGATCCAGGACGACGAAATCGTGGCAGAGGCCCGCGAGAGCGTTGCCCCGCTGCAATCGCTCGGCGAGCACCACAACATCCGACCCACAAACCGCTATCAATCCAGGGATCAGTTCAAGATTGGGATTGCGAGAGGCGATCGCCTCCCGCTGCAGCATCTCACTGGTCAGGGGCGTCTCTCCCAGCAGGCTGTTGAATCCCCTTCGTTCCGGGTTGAGATGCAGCGCGTCCACGGCCGTCCCGGTTCCGGACATGTCGGCGTCGATGAATAGGGTCGAGTGTTTAGCGGCGATGGCATCCGCCAAGGCGAGGGCCGTGGTGGTGACACCCTGGCCGTCCTTGATCCCCAAGAAGGCGAGTACGTAGCTCATCGGGCCGCGGCCTGAGCCGCCAAGGTGCTCATCGCGGCGTTTAGTGCATCGGCTCCACCCCCAGGCGAGGGGAGAGCCGACCGCGCGGCATTGATTCCCGAACTCTTGGCTGCGAACAGCGCCACATTGTTTGCGGACAGCGTGATCCAGTCAAGCTCTTGACCGGAGGGCACCAAAATTGTGGTGGCCCCGTTCCCGGTGATCAACACGCTGCGCCCGATCAACACTGGCCGGGGCGGAGTTTCAACCATCGCGTAAACGTCGATCGAGTCCCCGCTTATGAGGGTGGGCGCGGCCTTGAGATTAATCGTCACCTCAGCCATGTCCGCGGCCAAGAGATCATCATCCGACAAAAGATGGTGTGCGCTGACGGCGTGGGCCAGACGGCGCTGGGATCCAGCTGGGTCCGTGCTGGTCAGGTTGAATACATCGCTTGTTGCGGGGATGCTGATTTTGGTCTCAACATCGGGGGTCAGTACGGTGCCGGCCGCCAACTCGCGATTGACGATCCATCCGGTTCGAGTTGCTCCAGCTTGGAGGGCGATCTCCAGGTACACCGCGCCGATCATGCCCAAGAGCACCAGTACGGCACCGATCGACAAGGCCAATTGCCGGCCTGAAAAGGTCCTCACGACGCAGAATTCCGGCGAACCATCGAATCATCACTGCCCACCATCAGCAAAGGTCTCTCCTACTGAACCCGATTGACGTCGCGGGGGTTCCAATCTGTCCCGGCCATGTGAACAAGGGTTACATCGATGGGGCGGACGTGGGGCGGACGATGGGTGGGTGTTGGGCAGTTCGATCAGGCAGGCTGGATGAGGGCAACTTATCAGTTCTGGCATTCCCCCTGCAGGGGTGCAACGGCCTCCGGTCGGTCCCCAGGCCGTAGTCTGGTAATTTGAGCCAGCCTTGAACTACGCCATCAGCCTCATCAACGCGATCAGCAACCTGCCTCCGGTCCTGATCTACCTTGTCATCTATGTCTGGTTGATCGCCGAGAGCATGGGGGTTCCGGTCCCCAACGAAGCCATCCTTCTCTATGCCGGCTACCTCATTTTTGCCGGCAAGATCAACGCCCCGATCGCCTGGGGGGCCGCCACCTTGGGCAGCCTCACTGGCTCCTCCGCCGCCTGGGCGATCGCCCGTCGTTATGGCCCGGTCGGTGTCCAAAAATTGGGCCGATACATTTTTATCAACGAGGCCAAGCTGGCCGCGGCCGAAGCCTGGTTCCGGCGCTGGGGTCCGCAGACTGTCTTCATCGCCCGCCTGGTGCCCGTGGTCCGGACGGTCATCTCCTACCCCGCCGGTCTATCCGACGTTCCCTATAAGGGCCTGGCCGCCGCCACAGTGGTCGGGGCCGGCATCTGGGCCGCGTTGATGTTGGAAGTGGGCTACCAGGCCGGTCCTCATTGGACAGATCTTTTCAACCGATACCACAATCTGGCCGTCTTGCTGGGGCTGGTGGTCATACTTGCTGTGATCGCGTACTTCGTCTTGGAGAGCCGTCTGAAAAAACGCTTTGTCGAAGGTTCCAAAGGAGCTCCCTGAAGCTCATCCTCTAATCCCGAGCCCGGCCGAACAGGCCCAGCTGCTCAATCCGTCCTCAAGCCTGAGCGGTCATAGCTCGCCTCTGCCCGCCCAACTGGGATTCGCGGCGATCATTTTGGCATTGGGTTTCCTGCTTCTGGGAATGCTCCAAAGTGTTATTGGCGCCTTTGTCCTAGGTGCCGTGCTAGCTTTCGTCATCGCTCCCTGGGTCGACTGGATGGCCGGGCGGGGGGCGCCTCGGTCGATCGCCATTCTGATCATCTTCCTGGCCCTGGCGGGAATCGCTTGGGGCCTGGTTTTGATCTTCATTCCGGTCCTGGGAGACGAGATCAATAAGCTTCAATCGCAGGGTCCCGGGATCGCCAGCTCGGCTCAGACTGAGCTCAACTCGCTGCGTGGGGGCCAGATGGAGGTTTTCGGCTTCCAACTGGATCTGACCTACCTCGCCGCCCAGGCCACCTCCCGCTCTCGCGAATTCCTCCTGGGGCAATTCGGAAACGCTCTCAGCCTCGGGCTGGCGGCTGTCGGAACCCTGTTTCAACTCCTGCTGATGCTGGTCGTGGCATTCCTGATCGCTCTGGATCACGACGCTGTGCGCAAGGTCGGTTGGCGGGTGGCACCGGTCCAATATCGGGCAGACTTCGAGGTGCTCTGGCGAGATGTCACCAAGATGACCAGAAGCTATCTGCGCGGTCAGATCATCATCGCCGTCATGATCGGTCTCGCCTGCGGTCTGGTCGACCAGGTGATCGGAGTCCATTTTGCCCTTGCGTTGGGGGTGCTCGCCGCGATCACAGCCCTGGTTCCATATTTTGGCCCATTTTTGGGAGCCGCGCCCGCCGTCGTGGTCGCCCTCTCTCAATCCTCGAACCAGGCCCTCGCCGTGGCGGTCGCCTACTTGGTGATTTCGAACGTGATTCTTAACTTCGTCTTTCCCAAGGTGGTTGGCGATGCTGTTAATCTCCCCCCCCTGTTGGTCATAATCGCCCTTTTCGCAGGCTTTGGGATAGGTGGAATCCTCGGCATGTTCGTGGCCGTCCCGGTGGCGGCGACTTTCCGCATCATTTTCGACTACGTCGAGCCCCGCCTCCACGGGACTCAACTGATCTCGACGTGAAGTACGGGATCGTCTCCGACATCCATGCCAACTGGCACGCACTGGAGGCTGTCCTGGGCGACATGCCGGAGGTTGAGGACGTGCTCTGCCTGGGCGATGTGGTCGGCTACGGAGGCCTCCCCGGCGAATGTCTGGAGGAGGTTCGCTCTCGCGGCTGGCTGACCCTGGTCGGCAACCACGATCGGGCCTGCACCCAGCCGGACATCCTGGAGTGGTTCAACGAAGATGCGGGCACGGTGATCAGGTGGACCATCGACAAACTGGCCAAGAAGCAGCTCTACTGGCTCCAAAATCTCCCCGACGAAAGCCGGATCTTCGGGGCGTTGTTGGTGCATGCCAGCCCGCGCGACCACATTTATGAGTACATCCTCGATGGACTTACCGCGTATGCCAACCTCAAGCTTCTCGACGATGCCATCTGTTTTCACGGCCACAGCCATGTGCCCGGCATCTTCACCCTCGATCAGGGCTCGGTCAAGCACTCCTACGAAATCAAGGTTCACGATTTGGAAGGGCCCTGCCTGGTCAATCCGGGCAGCGTCGGCCAGCCGCGGGATGGCAATCCCGATGCCAGCTACGGGATCTGGGACACAGAGGCCCACAGCTTCGAGTTTCGTCGCGTTGCCTATGACCGCATGGCGGCCCAAAAGGCGATTCTCGACGCCGGTCTCCCCGCCCGCTTCGCCGCCCGGCTCGACATGGGGCGATAGAAGGTCGACTCACTGCCCCGCCATACCGAGTCGCGGGCTGGTGGAGATGGACAAGGGGAGCTGGTCGGCTCCCCTTGTCGCTTGGAGTAGAGCGGGCGTGGGGACTGGGTAGGGTCCGATCACGCCCTTAAGAGGGTGTTCGCTGGGAGTTCAAACCCCGTGGACGGCCATCTCCTTCTTGGTGATCGCCTTGATGGGGCTGTCGAAGGTTTGGGTCGCGGTCGTGGAACGCAGTTGGACAATCTCAGCCCGGAGGGTCGAGAGTTCAAGCAACCCGGCTTTGATCTGTTCTTGAGCTTGGCGAGCGCGTTCCGCCATTTCGCCCGTAAATGGGTCGACCGGGCCTGGATGCGGCCACAGTTCCCAGAGCGGTCCGTCGGCCAGGCTTCCGATCAGCCATGCCCACAGCTCTTCGTGGGGGATCTGGGGCTTGACAAACCCGCTCAGCTTGACCGCGACACAGTCCGAGCTGATCCCGTTTGCGATCACGCAAAGGTCGTATGTGCCCGAGCCCAGGCCGATCGGAACGTAGAAGCGGGTGGTAACGACAGCCCCGCCCGTGTTGACGCCCATGGACGAGTGGTCAAAGGTCGGGCAATAGGTGACGTTGCCGGAAGCGTCGGTGAGCCGGACCAGGGGATAGTTGGTCGCCTGGGCATCGTCATCGCCGTAGCTGACCGCCTGGCTCCAACCGTTGAGGCGCCAGCCGCTGATGGTGTAGGTGTTGGCCGTGATCAGATGGTTGGGAACGTTCTGCAGCTTGGGCTCCCAAGCCTCCACTGGTCCCCCATCGGGGGTATAGACCGAGGCCGTGTCAACCGTGGCCCCTGCCTTCCAGGGTGCGCCACTGAAGTGCAGAACCTGGCCCGTGGGCAAAAGCAGGAGGCGGGATTCATAGGTGGCGTTGTTGATCGTCGTGGGGTTGCCGGTGGCGGTAATCGTGTTGGTGGCGGGAGAGAATTCGAAGAAGTTGACCGGTGCGGGCCAGTCGCTGCCATCGTCGGCCGCGGGTCCGGCGATGAAGAGGACCTTGCCATTTGGGAGAAGCACACCAGGGGCGTCCTTGGCCTTTTGGAGGCGTCCCATGCCATCGACAGGTATGTCCGGCCCAGCCGTCCACGAGCCGGCTAAGGCTGGGTTGGCCGGCGGGGTGTAGAGAGCGGTATGGCCGGTGGCTCCGATGCAGAAGAGCCGGCCATCGGGCAGCAACAGTGCCGGCCCGATCTCGGACGACTGAGTCTGAACCAGCTGGACAGGGGTGCTTCCGGCCGACACCCATTGGTCAGACCAGGGTAGGTATTTCTCGGCTTGGGGAGAATTGTTGGTTTCAACCGCCAGCACGCTGCCATCAGGCAAAAGGCTCCACGTCTCCTCGTCGCAGCGGGTGGATTTAGCTGCCGCCGCCGTCCACGTGTCTGCGACCGGATCGTAGATAGCGGTTCGGGTGTCGTTGATGGAGCCCAACAGGAAGCGGCCGTCCGTCAAAAGGCAGGACGAGCCGTCACCGATCCATCCCCAGCCGGGAGTCGAAATGCTGCTCCAGCTGTCCAGGAAGGGGTCGTAGATTTCGGCCGCGTCAAGATTCCCGCCGGCATCGCTGTATTCGCCGCCGGCCACCAGCAGCCTGCCATCGGCCAGGACAGCGGAAGCATAGAAACGGCGGAAGTTCTTGGACGGCGCCAGGGCCGACCAGCTGCCGTTGAGGTAGTTACCCTGAGGGTCTGGCCGCAGGGCCCACCAATTGCGGGTGTATTCCTCCTGAGCCATCACCCGACCGTCGGTGAGCAGGAACATCGTGCTCGCGTTGAAGGTCGGCTGCGAACCGAGTGATTGCCAAGTCCCCATTTCTGTCACGCTCCTTTGTGGTAATCGGACCGTTTTGATCACGTTCCGGTCTCGTTCCGGCATGGTCTGGCGAATCCGGTATCAGGGGCAGTACCAAACGTGTTTCAAAAACCAAATCGATCACTCGGGGCTCTCAAAGACAAAGAGGCGCTTGCGCCAGGCCAGGTAGCCGACCACAGCAACGTTGAGGATCAGCGCCCCGGTCTTGAAAAGGGTCGCCCCATGGGCCACCTCATACGCCTCGTAGGGGATCAATAGGCCCGTGGCCAGGACGGTCAGGTACTCGGCCCAGCGACGGTGCAGCGCCAAGCCCAAACCTTCGGTGCCTTCGAGCAGGGCGTAGAGGACGATCGCCGCCGCCACCGCCGTCAGGTGGTGATAGAAGCTGACCTTGATCAGAGCCCGATCGATCAGCCGTTCGATCAGGCTCGCGTCCCCATCCCAGGTCAGATTGTTCTGAGCCGCGGTCGCCCAGGCGCCCAGCACGCCACGGTGGCCGAGCACGACCACGGTGATCGCTCCGGCGATCAGTAGGGCTGCTTTGACGAGCCTCTCCACGATCACCAGGCGAACGAAGAGATCGTGTTCGCCCCCCTGGCGAGCCAGATCTCGCCGCAGCCGGGAAAACCACGAGAGCACCGCTTTCAGGTGACTAGATACCTGGCCAGGGGGGGTGGAGAAGAGGTGCTCGGGGCAAAGGACCCGTCAATCCCTTCGTCAGCACCCTTCTAGCTTTTCACGATAGAGGATCACCCGGCAAGGGGCGTTCTTGAGCACGTAGGGTACCGTGCGGCCCAGGTTGAACTCGCCGAAACGGCGTTTGTAGGGCAGTCCCATGACGATCGAGGTGGCGCTCCAGTCGATGGCCTCCTCAACAATGGCCGGGCCGGTGTCGCGGGCCTGCAGAAGCTCGGTCTCCAGCTTCAGCCCAGAGCTCTGAGCCACCTTCTCGATTTCGTCGAGGATCGTCTCACCGCGCTCAACCGCCTCTTCCATCTGGGCCCCAAGCGGAAGGGAACGGTCGACCTCGATCACATGGACCGCATAGAGCTGCGCGTTTGTCTTCTGTAGCCCCATGTGGCAGGCCAGCGCGATCGCATCGAGGTCGACGGGGTTGCCGCCGGCGGCGATCATGACCCGGGCCTGGTCGACGTGATTTTCCATCTGAAGCTATTGAACCCGGTCGACTGGGGAACGAAGCAGGCCGTAAGCACCAAAGGTGACCGCCAGCAGGGAAGCGGCCAACGCAGACCATAGGGCGATAACGTCGGAGGGCGGGCGTCGCCAGACCTCGACCGCGACCCAACATCCGAAGGCCACGGCCACCAGGCTCATGAAGCGAAACGGAAAGCGCATGGCAGTCAGATCCTAGACCACCGGACGGAATCGCGGCCATCGCCCTCTAGAATCCTTGAGCGATGAAGGTCCTTATCATCGGCTGCGGGCGGGTTGGATCCAGCGTCGCCAAGGAGATGTGCGAAGCGGGCCACGAGATCATCATGATCGACTGGAGCCAGGACGCCCTCAATAAGGCCGCATCGCGTGGAATCCTCCCGGATTCCTTCAAGGGCACGGTTGTGGTCGGTGACGGCACGGACGAAGATCTCCTCCGCCGAGCTGGGATCGAATCGGCCGATGCGCTGGTGGCGGTGACCGACGGTGACAACCGCAACATCATGGCGGCCCAGATCGCTCGAGAGATTTTTAAGGTACCAAAGGTCGTCTGCCGGATTCGCGACCCGATTCGCGAAGAGGTCTATAAGGAGCTGGGGCTGATGACCATCTGCTTGACCAAGATCGGCGCCGCGATGATCGAAGACATGCTCCAGGGGGAATGACTTGTACGCAATTGTGATCGGTGGCGGCCGGGTGGGATATTACCTCGCTCGGGATCTGTTGGAGAGGGGTGAGGAAGTCACCCTGGTGGAAAAGGAAGCCGCCCGAGCGGAGTGGCTGACCGTGCAACTGGGCAGCATTGTGATGCGCGGCGACGGCGATGAGATGGCCTTTCTGAGCACGACCGGGATGGAGCGTGCCGACGTGGTGGTGGCGGTGACCGGGGACG